>JBBRHS010000516.1:0-1502 GCA_038222385.1 Acidimicrobiia bacterium | reverse complement strand
GAAGCTGATCGCGCCGAGGTTGTAGACCTCGTCGGGCTGGACCTGCTCCATGGCGGCGATGAGCGACGAGAGGTCGCGGAGGTCGCCGTCGACGAGCTCACACGCCGGGTTCTCGTCGAGCACGATATGGGCCTTGGGGTTGGCCTGACCGCGGATGAGTCCGAAGACCTCGTATCCCTTCCCGGCGAGGAGCTGGCTGAGATACCGACCGTCTTGTCCGGTGATTCCGGTGATGAGGGCTCGTTTCATACGTCCAAGCTAGTCGCGCCTCCCCGGGCGAATTCGTGACGCGTCCCGGCGCTCGCGCGCCCAGTCGGGGTCGCACTGGAAGGCGAACTCGGCGCAGCGGGCTTCTTCGTCGGTCTCTCCGATCGCGGCCGCGCTCGCCCGCAGCCCGTCGAGCGCCCGCAGGAATCCCCGGTTCGGGACGTGCACCCAGGGGACGTAGCCCGAACCCCGCCACCCCGAGGCGCGCAGCCGATCGAGGCCGCGGTGATAACCCACCCGGAAGTACGCGTAGGCCTCGATCGGGTCACGCGCCGATTCACCCAACCGGGCCCAACCATCGAGGAATCTCGGCCACCGGGCCACCACTGCCGCGATCGCGGCGCGTCGTGTTCCCGATGGTTCGTCGGAGGTGGCGAGCGCGGCCTCCAGTGCTTCGAGCATCTCGGTCGGTTCGGGGTCGAGGAGGGTCGAGGGAAGCCCCGACGACAGTTGGATCGGTTGTTCGGTCATCCCGTGAGGGTACGCGAGGGAGAGCGGACAATCCCCGCCGGTACCATGGGTGGCTGTGACCTCACCGGAACCCACCCTCGCGACCCCCGACGCCCAGGGCGACGAATCACCTCCGACGCCCGGGTCCCGCTCGACGCGGATCGTGCTCGTGCGGCACGCGGTCACGGCCGAGACGGGTTCGAAGCTGTCGGGGCGCGCCGCGGGAATCGACCTCTCCGAGGACGGCCGGGGCCAGGCCGAACGGGCCGGCGAACGACTCGCCCCGGTCCCGGTCGCGGCGATCTACGCGAGCCCGATCGAGCGCACCACCCAGACGGCCGAGCTGATCGCGAAGCACCATGGGCTCCCGGTCCTGCCGCTCCCCGGCGTGATCGAGGCCGACTACGGCGACTGGACCGGTGAGAAGCTCTCCGACCTGATGAAGCTCGATCTGTGGAAGACCGTGCAGGTCGCACCGTCGCGGGTCCGGTTTCCGCAGGGCGAGGCGATGGTGGCGATGCAGGCCCGGATGATCGAAGCGATCGAGGCCCTCGTTGCCGCCCATCCCGGCGACACGGTGGTGGTGGTCTCGCACGCCGATCCGATCAAGGCGGTCGTCGCGCACTTCACCGGGCTCCCGCTCGACCTGTTCCAGCGGATCGCGGTGTCGCCCGCGTCGGTCACGGTGCTCGAGCTCGGAAAGTTCGGCGCAACCCTCGTGAAGAGCAACGACACCGGCAGCATGGACGACCTGGTACCGAAGCCGGCACCCCGATCGGAGTCGG
>JBBRHS010000515.1:0-1513 GCA_038222385.1 Acidimicrobiia bacterium | reverse complement strand
ATCCTCTTCGCGTTCTCGTTCCTCCCGCAGGTCGTCCTCTTCGTCGGCAACATGTTTGTGAGCGACAGCGCGCTCGACTACTTCACCGGCCACCTCGACGTGCTCTGGCAGGTGCCGGTCGCAGTCCTGCTCCTGGCCGTGTACTACGCCGTGATCGGGGTCGCGATCGCTTCGCTCACCGACCGGCGGATCGTCGCGGGCGCGGCCGTGATCGGGCTGTTCCTCGTGACCTCGATCGCGTCGGGCATCCTCGTCGGAGAGGACTTCGAGCGCGACGGCGGCTCGCTCGCCGCGCTCCTCAACGTGCTCGCACTCCCGCTCTACCTACGCGACCTGGTGTTCCTCGGCCACGTCGACTTCCGATCGCCACTCGCAGGTGTCGACAACGGTGCCCTGTATGCCGTCACCACCTACGTCGTCGTGCTGCTCGCGGGCATCGGTCTGCTGCTGCGCCGCTACCGGTGGGTGGAGCGGTGACCGCGCCGGAGGTGCACGCGCAAGGGTCTGATCCGGCGCCTGATCCCGCGTTCACCGACGACTCGACGGTCGAGGTCACCGACGTTTCGGTCTGGTTCGGACCGAAGGTCGCGCTCTCCGAACTCAGCTGCTCGTTCGGTCCCGGCGTCACCGGATTGCTCGGGCCGAACGGTGCCGGCAAGACCACGCTGATGCGGGCGATCGTCGGACTGGTCGGAGTCAACCAGGGCACCGTCCGCATCGAGAGTCTCGACCCGCGGCGCGATCGGAACGTGCAGGGCCGGGTGGCGCTCGTCCCCGAAGACGAGGCAGTGCCCGCCGGGCTCACGGCCCGGCAGTTCGTGCGCTACGAGGCCGATCTCCACGGCATCGGCGACCGGGCGGCGCCCGACGACGCCTTGCGCACCGTCTCGATGCTCGACGTCGCCGACCGCCAGGTCGCCGGCTTCAGCAAGGGCATGCGCCAGCGCACCAAGATCGCATCGGCGCTCGTCACCGCGCCCGACGTACTCGTCCTCGACGAGCCGCTCAACGGCGCCGATCCCGTCCAGCGCGTGCACCTCATCGATCTCTTCACCCGACTCGGGGCGGAGGGTCGCACCGTCATCGTGAGCTCGCACGTCCTGCACGAGGTCGAACGGCTCGCGGAACGCGTGATCGTGCTCATCCACGGACGCCTGGCCGCCGCCGGCGGCCACCGGGCCATCCGCGACGCGATGGACGACCGACCCCGGCACGTGCTCGTGCACTCCGACGATCAACGGAAGCTCGCGGCGTCACTCGTGACACTCGAGTCGGTCACCGGGGTCACGTTCGACGCCGTGGGCGGCGGGATCGTGATCCAGACCGGCCAGGCCCGGGAGCTCGCGAGCGCGCTGCCGCGCCTCGCGCGCGCGTCGTCGATCCGGATCTTCGAGGTACGCCCGCTCGACGACTCTCTCGAGAGCCTCTTCCGGGTGCTGGTCGCGTGACCGGGCCCGCATCGGTCGCCGCAACTCCGACGACCGACCGACCGCGGTCACGCTTCGTCGCGATC
>JBBRHS010000514.1:0-1613 GCA_038222385.1 Acidimicrobiia bacterium | reverse complement strand
TCATCATCGCCGAAGACGTCGAGGGCGAGGCACTGGCCACCCTGGTCGTCAACAAGATCCGCGGCACGTTCAAGTCGGTGGCGGTCAAGGCCCCCGGCTTCGGCGAGCGCCGCAAGGCGATGCTCGAGGACATGGCGATCCTCACCGGCGGCACGGTGATCGCCGAGGAAGTCGGTCTGAAGCTCGAAGGCATCGGCATCGACCTGCTCGGTCGGGCCCGCAAGGTCGTCATCACCAAGGACGAGACGACGGTCGTCGAGGGCTCCGGCTCGAAGAGCGACGTGCAGGGTCGGATCAACCAGATCCGCGCCGAGATCGACAACACCGACTCCGACTACGACCGCGAGAAGCTCCAGGAGCGTCTCGCCAAGCTGTCCGGCGGCGTGGCGATCATCAAGGTCGGTGCCGCCACCGAGGTGGAGCTCAAGGAGAAGAAGCACCGCATCGAAGACGCGGTGCAGACGACCAAGGCCGCCGTCGAAGAGGGCGTCGTTCCCGGTGGTGGCGTTGCGCTGCTCCGGGCCCAGGCCAAGGTGCTCGAACTCGCCGACACGCTCAAGGGCGACGAGGCCACCGGCGCCAAGCTGGTCGCCCGTGCACTCGAGGAGCCGCTCAAGCAGATCGCGCTCAACGCCGGTCTCGAGGGTGGCGTCATCGTGGAGAAGGTCCGGAGCCTCAAGGGCTCGAACGGCCTCAACGCGGCGACGGGTGAGTACGAGGACCTGGTGAAGGCCGGCGTCATCGACGCCGCCAAGGTGACCCGCTCGGCGCTGCAGAACGCAGCCTCGATCGCGGCGCTGTTCCTCACCACCGAAGCGGTCATCGCCGACAAGCCCGAGCCGGCCGCGGCTGCGGGTGGCGGTATGCCCGGTGGCATGGACGGCGGCATGGGCGGCATGGGCGACTTCTAGTCACCCGCTCCTCCGGGAGCAGCGCACCACGAGTACGTGCATGGATTGGGGCGCCCTTCGGGGCGCCCCACTCGCGCGGCGAATGGTCCGAGCCTGCCCCACGCCGAGCCGCTCGAGGATCGTCGTTCGTCGGCCGCGTCGCGGTCGGGGGGTCAGGCGGGACAGAGCGTCCGCCAAGTGTGCACCAAACCTTCACCTTGGCGGCGGTGGAAATGCACCCGAACCCCCCTAACTTCTCGTTGGGCATTCGGGCAGGGAGGCTTCGCCATGGGTAGGAGAATCCGCGCGACGGTACTCGCGGTCGTCTTGGCCGTGATCAGCGGTGTGCTGGGTGCAATTCCTCCATCCCTGTTCGACGCGACCCCGGCGGTTGCGGCGAGCGACAGCACCGGAACCGACTTCTGGTTGACGTTCCCCGAGAACGCCGGTCCCTTGGCGTTCGGCGACCCCAACGACCTCAGCTTCTTCGTGCTCGGGCCGACCGCGACCACCGGCACGGTCGAGATCCCGGGCCTCGAGTTCTCGGAGAGCTTCTCGGTGACGCCGGGAGCCGTGACGACGGTCGCGCTCCCGTCGCTCGCGGGCCTCGTCGGCGCCGAGACGACGAGCAACCTGGGGATCCACGTGACCGCCGGGGCGGAGGTCAGCGTCTACGGACTCAACCGCTACGAGGGTTCGACCGACGGGTACCTCGGTCTCCCG
>JBBRHS010000513.1:0-1618 GCA_038222385.1 Acidimicrobiia bacterium | reverse complement strand
CCTCGGACCCGGCAACTATCGTCGTCGCATGGACCACGCCGCGTACTGCTCGCTCATCCGCGACGAGATCGACCGCTACGCGGCCACGATCGACGGGGCCGACCTGTCGGCACCGGTGCCCGCCTGCCCCGGTTGGACGGTTCTCGCGCTCACCAAGCACCTCGGCGTGGTCCACCGCTGGGCGACGCAGATGTTGCGCGACAACGCTACCGAGCGGCTCGACTTCCGCGACGTCGACCGCAACCTGCCCGCGGAATCGAGCGGGTACGCGTCGTGGCTGCGCGACGGCGGCACCACGCTCGTCGATCTGCTCGTCGAACGCGGGCCCGACGCGGCGGTGTGGACCTGGGGTCCGGGGCACAACGCGGGTTGGTGGGCGCGTCGCGTGGCGCACGAGACCCTCGTGCACCGGGCCGACGCCGCCGAGGCACTCGGAACCGCGTTCGCGACCACTCCCGAGTTCGCAGTCGACGGCATCGACGAGTTCCTGGCCAACCTGCCCGCGGCCGGGGCGTCGTTCGCCCCCAACGTGCTCGAGCTCGCGGGCCAGGGGGAGAGCCTGCACCTGCACGCCACCGACGCGCCCGGCGAGTGGATGATCACCCTCACCGCCGAGGGCTTCACGTGGGGTCACGGTCACGGCAAGGGCGACGTCGCCGTGCGCGGTCCGGCGGCCGACCTGCTGTTCATGGCCTACGGCCGCACACCGGCCGACCACGAGAACCTGCAGCGATTCGGCGACACCGGCCTGCTCGACCGCTGGCTCGCGCGCTTCTCCATCTGAACGCGTCAACTTGACCCGCATCCATCTGACCGCTGTGCAGGCGGTGACCCCCGCCGCGATCTCGGTGACTGTCAGAGGGGGTGGGGATCATCGTGAAGTGGAAGCA
Organism: Acidimicrobiia bacterium; assembly: GCA_038222385.1. Taxonomy (GTDB): domain Bacteria; phylum Actinomycetota; class Acidimicrobiia; order IMCC26256; family JANYLB01; genus JANYLB01. Next base: position 728 of record JBBRHS010000513.1, on the reverse strand, counting down.
ACGTCACTCCGATTCGCCCATGCGGCCCGCACCATTGCCGACGTCGCCCGTATCCACGGGCTCGACGCACCTACCTTTCGCAGCCCACCGAGCCTCGCCGGCGTGCAACGCTCGCTCCGCAGGCGGGGCGGTTCGGCCACCGTGTCGGTGCGGCTGCGTCACCGGCCGTGGGCCGCCGTGCTGGCCGACATGATCGACGGCGTCATCGCCGCGAACCGCCTCAGCGGCGCGGCAGCCGACACCGTGCGCACCGCGCTGTGGCAGGCGGTCGAAGGTGCGTCGGTCATCGCCGCCTGATCACGCGCGACCCCTCGATCACCTCGCACACTGATCTCCGCCCACTAGAACGACGGTCGTGTCCCCGTTGAACCCTGCGCAGCAAGAGATCATCGATCGTCTCCGCGGCACGCGCGACGAACGCCCGGCGTACGACGCCGAGCTCCGACACCACATCCGCGCCACGCTCGAACACGGCACCGCCGATGCCGCGGCCGAGCTCGGCCCGAACCAGACCATCTTCGTCAGCAAGTCGCGTCTGGCGGGCGTGCACGGGTGCGAGGAGCGCTTCGTCCTCGACGATTTCAGCTGGTCGATCCCTGCGGCGCGCGGCAAGGTCGCGCACAAGGCCATCGAGTACTCGCTCAACGTTCGCGAAGCCCCGGTGCCCCTCCGCCTCGTCGACGATGCGCTCGCCCGCCTCGAGAGCAACGACGACTCGTTCGGTCAGT
>JBBRHS010000512.1:0-1674 GCA_038222385.1 Acidimicrobiia bacterium | reverse complement strand
CGACCGGGCCGCCATGCGTGCAGATGTCGACAACAGCGCAAGGGTGCTCGCGGTACACATCGGCCGACCGGTCGAAGCCTTCGCCTATCCCCACGGCAGCGCCGACCGCAGCGTGCGCGCCCACCTCGCCGCCGGGTCGTGGCGTTCGGCCGCCGCGGTCAAGAACGCACGCACCCATCCCCGCGACGATCCGTACGGTTTCGCGCGGGTCACCATCGGTCCTCAGCACACCACCGCCGACGTGCTCGCGCTGCTCGAGGGTCACGGCGCACCGCTCGCGTGGACGCGCGAGCGAGCCCGCACGACCGTGTTCCGCCAGGTCCGGCGCATCCGCCACCGACGAGCGCACCGATGACCCGCCTCGACGGCACCGACGGCACCATCGAGGTGGGTGACCTCCCCATCCACTGTGCCGAGCTCGAGCTCACCCAGCCGGTCGTCGATCTCGTCGCTCCCGCGCACCTCCCCGGGGCCCGCACGTGCTGGACCCTCGTGCGCCACGGCGGCACCCCGCTCGGGTAAGTGGTGACCCCGTTCGTCGACGGACGCGTCGCGGCCACCGAGCTGCTCGCCGCGGTCGACGAGCAGCTCGGCCCGGTCGTTCGCGCCGGCCGCGCGCCTGCGCCCACGCTCCCCGAAACGGCCGAGCGGCCGCTCGTGAGCGTGGTGGTGCCCACGGTCGGTCTCACCGACACCCTCGTCTCGACCGTGCGGGCGATCGTTCAGGGCCGGTACCGCGACTTCGAGGTCATCGTGGTCGACAATCGCCCGAACGGCGCGCCGACGGTGCGCGACGCGATCGCGGCGATCAGCGACGAGCGCGTCACCGTCATCGACGAACCGGCACGGGGCGCGTCGAATGCCCGCAACGCCGGCCTGGCTGCGTCGCACGGATCGATCGTCGCGTTCGCCGACGACGACGTGCGCTGTGACCGCAACTGGCTGGCCGCGATCGTCGCGGTGTTCGCCGCCGAGCCCGCGGTCGCGTGCGTCACCGGGCCGATCCTGCCCGACGCGATCGAGACGATCGCCCAGGCCCGCATCGAACAGTTCGGTGGCCATTCGAACGGCTTCTCCCGCCGCATGTTCGGACCACGACCGGGCGCCGCCGACAGCGCGCTCTACCCCTACGCGGCAGGTGTCCTCGGCAGCGGGGCCAACGCGGCGTTCCGACGATCGGTCCTCGACGAGATCGGTGCGTTCGACCCGGCGCTCGGCCCCGGCACGCCCACGGCCAGCGGTGAGGACCTCGACCTGTTGGCGCGGGTGGTGCTCGCCGGTCACCACCTTGTGTACTCGCCCGACCCGATCGTGTTCCACGACCATCACCGCGAGATGCCGGCGCTGCGACGGCAGATCTTCGGCTACGGCATCGGGCTCACCGCCTACCTGACGAAGCAGCTCTGCACCTCGAAACGCGCCCGCCGCGAGATCCCCCGGAAGGCGCTGCGCGGCGCCCGGTACGCCCTGCGCGGCGACTCGACCAAGAACGCGGGCAAGGGCGCCGACTACCCCCGGTCGCTCACCGTTCTCGAGTTGGCCGGGATGGCCCTCGGCCCGGGCGCCTACCTCCGATCGCGGATCGGCCGTTACCGTAGAGACACCTTGCGGCCACTCTGACGAAAGCGAGCCGATTTTGCCAGACGCCGGGCCGCCCGCCGCCCACGACGCGCC
>JBBRHS010000511.1:0-1702 GCA_038222385.1 Acidimicrobiia bacterium | reverse complement strand
CACAGGTTGCCGAAGCTCGCGTTCTGCGCGCCCCACGCATCCATCCCCTTGCCCGCGTTGCACCAGCCTGCGTACACCTCGGCCGAGTGGTCGGTGAAGGTCGTGCCCGTGCGCGGGTCGGTGCCGACGATGATCGTGGGGATGCCGGTCTTGTAGGTCTGCGGTACCGCCTTGTCGGGGAGCACGTGCTGCATCGCGATCGCGATCACCTCGCCGACGTCGGCGCCCGGGTGGTGCGTACCCGCGCTCACCGGTCGGTCGGGATGAGGGTTCAACACGCAGCCCTTGGGCACGATGAGCTCGATCTGGTCGAAGAACCCCTCGTTCTTCGGGATCTCGGGGTCCATCATCGAGGCGATCTGGCCGACCGTGTACCCGCGCGTGTTGCCGAACGTCGACCAGGCCTGGATCTCCTGGCGGGTGTCGGAGCCGGTGTAGTCGATCGTGAGCTTCTCGCCGTCGACGGTGATCTTCACGTGCAGGTGGATGTCGGGGTTGCCGAGCGGGTCGTGGTCGACGTAGGCGTCGGCCTCGTACACCCCGTCGGGCCAGGCCGCGACCTCCTCACGGAACCGCCGGGCCGCGTAGTCGACCATGTGGTCGACCGATCCCTCGACGACCGCCGCGCCGTAACGGTCGATGAGACGCTCGAGGCGCTCGCACGCGAGTTGGGCCGCGCCGATCTGCGCGCGCAGGTCGCCGATGTAGGTGGGGATCCGGTTGTTGGTCTGCAGCGCGTACAGCACGTCACGGCGCTCGACGCCGCGGTCGATCACCTTCACCGCCGGCCAGCGCACGCCCTCGCCCCAGATGTCGCCCGCGGTGACGTTGTAGCCACCGGGCACCCCGCCTCCGGTGTCGCCGTGATGGCACTGGATGCTCGCGATGAGCACCATCCGTCGTACGCCGTCCTCACCCTCGGCGAAAACCGGCGCGAACACGTTGTAGTCGGGGAGGTGGCCGCCGCCGTGGTAGGGGTCGTTGGCCACGAACACGTCGCCCTCGCGGAACTCGTCCTCGCCGAGGAAGTCGAGTGCGAAGCGGACCGGCAGGGTGCTGGTGAGCATGAACTGCGGGATCCCGACCGACAGGGCGGCGAGGCGGCCCTTGGCGTCGAGGATCGTCGCGTTGCGTTCGTTGCTCTGGTTCAGGATCGGGGTCGTGGCGGTTCGGCTCACGTAGACGGCCATCTCGAAGCAGATGGTCTCCATCGCACCCCGGATCACCTCCGCTGTCACGATGTCGACGTCGGGCCCGTCGACGAGCCGGCCCCGATGTCCTGCCAGTCGGGCCATGTCGACGTCGGTCATCTGCCGCCCCCGGTGCTGCCAGTCGAGATCTGCCATCGAGATCCATCGGTGAAACCTGACGTTCGTGTCAGAGCCTACCGGCTCCCGGGCCCGGTTCCCACCCCTCCGGGGCGAGCTCGAACGTCTCCCAGCGGAACGCCGGGACGACGACGCAGCTCACCAGTGCGGGGTCGACGGCAGCTGCCGCGCGTTGCCACGCGCCGGCGGGGACGATCGCCTGCGGGCGGCCGTCGGGCGGGGCACCGAGGCGCTGGTGCTCGACTGCTGCACCATCCGTCGAGATCGAGAGGTCGAGGGGTCCACCACCGCAGTGGCTCCAGATCTCGACCGAGTCGATGCGGTGCCAGCGGGACTCTTCGCCGGGGCCGAGGAGGTAGAGGATCGAACTGGCC
>JBBRHS010000510.1:0-1734 GCA_038222385.1 Acidimicrobiia bacterium | reverse complement strand
CCTGTTTCACGTCATCGGGTCCTACCTACGCTCGCCTCAGGCGCGATCCTTCGGTCGGGATCGGAGCGTGGCCACCAGCTCGCCGACATCCCGCTCCCGATAGCGGCGGTGTCCACCCACGGACCGGACCGCCGGCAGCATGCCTCGACGTTCCCAGTCCGCAACGGTCTTCCGGCGAACTCCGAATCGCGCCGCCACTTCGCCGGGCGTGAGCAGTCGGCCCGCCGAGGCCACGGGCTCCTTCGGGTCATCGCGCGACACGCTCATCGGTCGCCAACGGGTTTGATGCGCAGAGGTCGGTTCACCATTCAACTTGGTGATCGCCGGTCAGTGGAACGAGGAAACGGCCGCCGCATCGCGATCGTCTCTACCACTGACGAGCTGGAGTGGCTGCCATGCATCGTGCAGTACTCACCGACCTTGGGTCGCGCGTGCGAGTCCTCGAGAAGGTTCCGGTGCGTAGCCCCACCGAGAGCACCACGAGCACCCCGAGCTCGAACCGAGGCCGACCGACACCCGCGCTCGCAAGCGATACCAAACCGCGGCGGCCGTGCCAGCCGTGGCGACCCGACGTGCCGTGACCGATCGGTAGAGTCGTCGCCGATACCGACCCGTCGGAGGTTCCGCATGACCGATCTCGATCCGCTGGCGTTGCTGTTCATCGATCCGGGCGCGAGCGACGACCCGGCGCCGGCCTACGCGCGGCTGCGGAACGAGTGCCCGGTGGCCCGAACCCCCGGCCTCACGGGCGACATGAGCGTGTGGATCAGCAGCTACGACGACTCTCTCTGGGCACTGAAGCATCCCGAGGTCTTCTCGTCGGCGGCCGAGGCCATCGACATCGGTCAGAGCCACGACCTCATCCCGCTGCAGGTCGACCCGCCACTGCACACCCGGTACCGGCGCTTCCTCGCCGAGTGGTTCAACAGTCGGGCGATCGCCCCGCTCGAACCCGAGGTGCGACGGCTCGTGAACGAGCTCCTCGACGACATCGTGCCCCTCGGCGCCTGCGACTTCCACGAAGACTTCGCGACCCCGCTTCCGTCCACCGTGTTCCTCGCGATGATGGGACTCCCCCAGGCCGACCTCGAGCGGTTCCTCCGCTGGCGCGACGACATCATCCGGCCGTCGGCCGATCCCACGGAGGCCGCGGCTGTCCGGTCTCGCACCGGTGCGGAGATCACCGCGTACTTCGAGGCGCAGATCGACGGGCTCCGCGCGAACCCGAGAGCCGGGTTCTGGTCGGACCTCGTCAACACCGACTTCGAGGGCCGGCCCCTCGAACACGGCGAGCTGCTCGGCATGGCCTTCCTCCTCATCCTCGCCGGACTCGACACCGTCACCGCCACCCTCGACTGCATGATCGAGTACCTGGCGCAGCACCCCGACCGTCGTCGCGACCTCGTCGAGCGGCCCGAGCTCACGACCGACGCCGTCGAGGAGATGCTCCGAGCCCTGACCCCGGTCCAGCTCGTTCCGCGCGTGATCGTGGAAGATGCGACGATCGGTGGCGTCGACGTGAAGGCCGGCGACCACGCCACGATCGTGCTCGGTGCCGCGAACCTCGATCCCGCGACCTACGACGATCCCGAAGACGTCGACTTCGAACGGAAGCGTTCGATCAACCTCGCGTTCGGCGGCGGCCCCCACCTGTGCCTCGGGATCAACCTCGCGCGCCTCGAACTACGCGTCGCGCTCGAGGAATGGCACCGCCGAATCCCCGAGTACGCGATC
>JBBRHS010000509.1:0-1748 GCA_038222385.1 Acidimicrobiia bacterium | reverse complement strand
AGGGGGAGCGGCTGGTCGAGCATCACGTGGTGGTACGCGAGCGGGACCTCGATCACCGGCGCGACCCGACCGAGCTGTTCGTACATGTACGCGCCGATGTCGGTGGTCACGAGACCGAACTGCGAGCGGAACAGCGCGACCCGGCACGTGACCCGGCGCAGGAGGTCGCCCGTCGGGACCGGTCGGTCGAAGATCCGGGGATCGAACTTCCACGACCAGCCCCCGTCGACCGCGCGCAGCGAGGTGCGGGCGATGTGGTCGAGCACGTAGGGGAGGGAGGTCGGTTGATCGGGGACAGTGCGGAAGTGCGCGAGGCCGTCGTCGAACGTCGGATAGACGCGCAGCGGTCCGAACGCGACCCCTTCGGCGTGCGCCTCCTCCTCGGGAGCCGGTCGACGCACGGGTGAGTCGAGCACCACGATCCCTGCGAGGCGGTCCCCGTGCTCCGCGGCCGCGGTGATCGCGACCCACCCACCCATGCTGTGCGCGACGACGACCGGGGGTCCCGCGATTCCGGCGTGGTCGGCGACCGCGACGACTTCGCGGGCCCAGGTCGAGGTCGGGTACCGGTCGCGACGACCGCTGTCTCCGTGACCCGAGAGGTCGAGGGCGACCACACAGCAGTCGGGGGCGAGCAGCGGCGCGACGTGGTCCCACCAGTGGGCCTGGGCGGCACCGCCGTGGACGAGCACGATCCCGGGTCGTCCGGCCGCACCCCAGCGGGTGTAGTGGATGTCGCACCCGTCGACGGTTGTCGTGGCCTCGTCGTGCGGCGCGGCGAGGGATTCGAGGAACCATTCGGGGGGCTGCACGCCTCCATGCTCACATGCCCGACGCATACGCGAGCGCTGCGGAACGCGCGGCCGCTCGCGCGTCGCGTGGTGCACCACCTACCCCGGACGCTGACCGTAGCGACGGCTCGCGCGCTCGGTGGCCGTCGTGCCGGCTCTCTCTCGGAGACCTACCGGATTCGTCGTTTCCCCGTTGACATCGCCGGCTCGGCTGACGATCCTCGCGCGAGCTCCTCATCGGATTGGTTGCCGGGTTCGGACGGCGAGTCGATTGGCCGGCTCGTCGTCCGGAACCCGAACTCCGCCCGCCGTCTGGTCATGACCGCGCGAGCACCGGGCCCGCGACGTCCCACCACGCATCGATCGTCGGCGCCGGGTCGTCGACGGCGGGGCCGAACACGAACAGGCCGCGGGTCGGGCAACTCGCTCCGATCTCCACGAGCACCGGACGCAGGTGCACCTCCACCGCGAGTGCGTGGTCGGCACTGCCACCGGTCATCATCGGCACGGTCGTGAGCCCTGCGAGCTCGTCGTGGCCGAACTGGTCGAGGAACAACTTGAGGAGCCCGGTGTAGGCAGCCTTGTAGGTAGGGCTCGCGACCACGAGACGCCCCGCGCCGAGCACGCGTGCCTTCAGCTCGGCGATGGCCGGCGATTCCCATCCCATGAGGTCGGAACCGTGGTCGGCGAGGTCGATCACGTCGACCGGTTCGCCGAGTCGGTTCGCGACCAGCTCACCCGCTGTGCGGGTGCGGGAACCGGCCTGGGGGTTCCCGACGACGAGCGTCACGGGTTCGGGCGTTGCCGATGTGGGTGTCATGGCGAGAGCACACCACACCGCGGTGCCGGATCGGGAGCCGCGAGGCGTCTCCTCACACGGTCGAAACCGAGGAGTAACGATCGAGTGACAGATTGTCCGGTGTGGCCCTCGAGCTCGGTGTGTTCCTCCCCGTAGCG
>JBBRHS010000508.1:0-1761 GCA_038222385.1 Acidimicrobiia bacterium | reverse complement strand
GCCGACGATGGCGATCACCACCACGATGCCGATCAGTGGCCCGTAGCGCTTCATCGCCGACGGTCGGGTGTTCTTCTGAGGCGCGGTCATGCAGATTCCCCCTGCTTGGTTCGGACTCGGGTGTTCGGATGTTCAGCGTTCAGGTTCTGGCAGATCGGGGCCACTCCGGGCCGGGTGTTCGGGTGTTCATCGTTCAGGTCCTGCAGATCGTGGCCTCTCCGGGCCGGGTGGACGCGGATGTCATGAGGTAGACGTCCCAGGGCCGGATCGCGAGATCGCGGCCTCGTTGTCGCCGAGGTACGAGGAGACGACGAGTGGGTCGTGGACGACGTCGTCGGGGGCTCCGTCGGCGATGACGGAACCGAGGTCGAGCGCGATCATCCGATCGGCGATCGACGTGAGGAGTGGGAGGTCGTGCTCGATGATGAGCACGCTCGCGCCGAGGTCGTCGCGGATCCGCATGAGCACCGGGCCGAGGGCTTCGGCCTCGCGTTGGGCGATGCCGCTCGACGGCTCGTCGAGCAGGAGCACGCTGGGTTGATGGGCGAGCACGCAGGCGAGGTCGACGATCCGGCGGCTCCCGGTGGAGAGCTCGCGGGTGAACTTGTCGTGGAACGCACCGAGCCCCATCAGTTCGATGAGCTCCTCGACGCGCTCGGAGACCTTGGCCTCGGAGTCGACCACCGCGGGGAGGTGCAGCGCGGCGGCGATGGGGTCACGCACGTCGACCTGGGTGTCGAGGGCCACGGCGATCGTCTCCGACACCGTGAGCGCAGGGAAGAGACGGCCGTCCTGGAACGAACGACCGAGCCCGAGGCGCGCCCGGGCGTGCGGCGCGGCCCGGGTGATGTCGTGCAGGGTGTCGTCGACCCGGAGCCGGATCGACCCCGTCTCGGGGGTGATGAAGCCCGAGATCGCGTCGAAGAGCGTGGTCTTGCCGGCTCCGTTCGGGCCGATGAACCCGAGGATCTCGCCGGGCGCGACGTCGAAGCCGACGTCGTACAGCGCGCTGATGCCACCGAAGCGTTTGCTCACCCCACTCACGACCAGGCGCGGTTCGGCGCCGGGGGCGGCAGTTCCGTTCTCCGCGTCGCGCGGTCGGGTGACGATGCCCTGGGTCGAAGCCACCGTGACACCGTTCGGGGTGGAGCCATTGCCGTTGCCGGCGGCGTTCAGTACGCCCGGTGCGACGGGCACCGCGGGTGCGGTCGTGTGGGTGGCTGCACCCTCGAGGAACACCGAGCGCAACACGTCGGGCCGCTCGAGCAGCTCCGACGTGGGTCCGTGGAAGCGGATCTCACCTTTCTCCATGAAGTAGGCGGTCTCGGCCACGGTGAGGGCCACGTTCACCGACTGCTCCACGAGGATGATGGTGGTTCCGTCGTCGCGCAACGCCCGCACGATCTCGAGGAGCTGGCCCACGACACTCGGTGCGAGCCCGAGCGAGAGCTCGTCGATCATGAGCAGGCGTGGCTTCTCGATGAACGCCATGCCGAGTGTGAGCATCTGCTGCTGACCGCCGGAGAGGTGTCCCGCGGGGTCGTCGAGGCGGTCGGCGAGCACCGGGAAGATCTCGAAGACCCGTTCGGTCGCGGCCCGGATGCGCGCTTCGTCCTTGCGGTGGAGCCAGCCCGCGAGTTGGAGGTTCTCGCGCACGGTGAGCGACGGGAAGACGCCCTGACCTCCGGGAACCTGGGTGACACCGCGCCCGGCGATCTCGTCGGGCGGGGTGTGGGTCATGTCGCGTCCGTCGAACACGAT
>JBBRHS010000507.1:0-1786 GCA_038222385.1 Acidimicrobiia bacterium | reverse complement strand
GACTCCACTACGCGCCCGACCCGTCTTCGCAGCAGGCGTGCTCGATCGGGGGCAACGTGGCCACCAACGCCGGTGGCCCGCACTGCCTGGCCAGTGGGGTCACGTCGGCCCACGTGCGCGCGCTCGAGGTGGTGCTCACCGACGGCACGGTTGCCGAACTCGGCGGCCTCGTACCCGACACCCCTGGTTACGACCTCCGCGGTGCCTTCGTGGGGAGCGAGGGCACCATGGGCATCACCACCGCGGTCACCGTGAAGCTCACTCCGAACCCGCCCGACGTGCGCACCCTGCTGCTCGACTTCGTGTCGGTCGAGGCCGCGGCGGCCACGGTGAGCGGGATCATCGCCGCGGGGATCCTCCCGGCCGCGCTGGAGATGATGGACGCCGCGATCACGCGCGCCGTCGAAGACTTCGTCGGGGCCGGGTTCCCGCGCGACGCGGCCGCCGTGCTGCTCGTCGAGCTCGACGGTCTTCCGGCCGGCGTAGCTGCCGACGTGGCCGCGGTGGAACGGATCGGACTCGCCGAAGGGGCCCGCACCGTCCGAGTTGCAGCCGACGACGCCGAGCGGGCCTTGCTCTGGAAGGGTCGCAAGTCGGCGTTCGGGGCGATCGCGCGGATCGCGCCCGACTACTACCTGCATGATGCCGTCGTGCCCCGGACCCGACTCGTGGAGGTGCTGAACCGTGTCTACGAGATCGCCGCCGAGCAGCAGCTCACGATGATGAACGTGTTCCACGCCGGCGACGGGAACCTGCACCCCCTCATCGTGTTCGACGCCCGTGAGCCCGGGATCTGGGCCCGGGTGCACGACGCCGGCGACGCGATCATCCGGGCCTGCGTCGATGCCGGTGGCGTGCTCTCGGGTGAGCACGGGATCGGGCTCGAGAAGCGTGACTCGATGCCGCTGATCTTCGGACCCGACGATCTCGATGCCCAGGCGATGGTGCGCGACGCATTCGATCCGAGCGGACGGGCCAACCCCCAGAAGGTGCTCCCGGCCGGGAGTCGGTGCGGCGAGACGCAACGGGTTCCGGAGGGCGCGTGGATCTGACCGACGACCTCCGCGCGCTCGCCGACGCAGTCGGCCGCTCGACCGGCCCCGTCGTGGGGGTCGGCTCGCGCACCCAGTTCGAGGTCGGCGACCCGGTGGCGCCGGGATGCCGACCGATCTCCGCACCCGCGGGGATCGTCGACTTCGAGCCGGCCGACCTCACCGTCACCGTCGGCGCGGGCACGCCGTGTGCGGAGCTCGACGCGGTGCTCGCCGCCGCCGGCCAGGAGGTCGCGCTCGACCCACGCGACCCCGGCGCGACCGTGGGTGGGGTGCTCGCGGTCGGGACCTCGGGGCCTCGCCGGCTCCGGCACGGTCCCCTTCGGGATGCCGTGCTCGAGGTGCGCTTCGCGACGGCCGATGGACGGTTGGTGAAGGGCGGAGGTCCCACGGTGAAGAACGTCAGCGGCTACGACCTGCCCCGCCTGTTGGTCGGCTCGTTCGGCACGTTGGGCATCCTCGGCCAGGTGACGCTGCGGGCCCGGGCCCGGCCGTCGGTGACGCAGTGGGGGAGCCGCGCCGCCGCGCCCGACGACCGGATCGTCGCGCTGGCCCAGCCCTCCTCGGTCCTCTGGGACGGCCACACCACCACGGTGCTCCTCGAGGGGCACGCCGGCGACGTCGACCACGACCTCCGCACCGGCGATCTGCAACCCACCACCGCGCCGGCGTTTCCCGACGGACCCCATCGGGGTCGGATCTCGGTCCGCCCCCGCGCGGTCGCGAACCTCGCG
>JBBRHS010000506.1:0-1799 GCA_038222385.1 Acidimicrobiia bacterium | reverse complement strand
GTGCCCGGGGCCGGCAGCGGCCACACCCACCACTGCGTGGTGATCACCCGATGCTCGGTGCGGCGGCGATCGTTGTTCCGCGTGAGCTCGGTGCGGCTCGACAGGGGGACGAGCACCGGTGTCGGTGGCTGCTCGTCGCGCCAACGGGCGACGGGGACCCGGTTGGTGACCCGCTCGCCGTCGGCGAAGGTCAACTCGATGCGGAACATCTCGGGCCCTACCCGGTGCAGCGGCGAGCCGCCGGGCACCAGGATCTCGGGTGGTTCGAAGGCCGGCGGCAGCACCCACGGACGCAGGGACTCGACGCGCAGCGACAGGCCGAAACCGTCGCTCGTGACCGCGAGGCCGTCGATGTGCGCCACGGCCGATGCGCTGCGACCGACCTCGAGGATCTCCCACCGACCGGCGCGCAACGGCACGATCCGGCTGTCGGGCATGGGGCCCCACCACGGGCGATGGCGGCCGGCCGAGCGGCGGTCGAGCATCTCGAGCAGCAGCGCCGCTTCGTCCTTCGACAGGTGCCGCGTGCCGTAGGCCGCGAGCCGGCGGACTTCTTCGGGGCGCACGCCGAGCTCACGCAACGCCGAGCACGCACCCGAGGTGTCGTCCTCGAGCACACCCGACAGCATCTCGAACACACCGGTCGGGCCGGTTCCGTCGAAGCGCTTCGTCCGCGACGCGGTGCGGGCCCGGCGCGACAGCGGCGGATCACCGTCGTACTCCGCGCCGTTGAAGTTTCCGTCGCGCAGCTTCTGGATGGCCCGCTCGATTCGCAGCTCGTCGAGGACGAACAGCTCACCGACCTCGGCCATCTCGCCCCGGGCGGTCGCGAATATCCCGAACAGCAGGTACTCGGTGCCGCATTGGCTGTCTCCGAGCGCCGCAGCGGTACCGAGTGCAACATCGAGGGCCAAGCGCGCGGCATCGTCCAGGTCTGCGAAGAGTTCATCCACGGCGGTCACGGTACGCGTCGACGGCGACCGCGGAAAGAGGCAGAGCGAGAAAGGGTCGACCGGCTCAGAGCGGGCGAGCGACCGCGGCGAGTGCTCAGCGATTGCCCGACGCGACACTCATCGCAGCGCAGTGAAATACGTGCGCAGGTCGCCGATCAGCAGGTCGGGCACTTCGAGCGCGGGGAAATGCCCGCCCTCGTCGTGTTCGACCCACGCTCGCACGTCGTAGAGCCGCTCCACCCAGGCCCGCGGCGGCGCGAACCCGTCGGCCGGGAACCGGCTGTAGCCCATGGGCGCCGGCACTCGCGACAGCGGCAACGAGGCCCCGGGTCCGGCGCGGCGGGTCTCGGCGTAGATGCGGTTCGCGGAGTGGATCGTCTCGGTGGCCCAGTACACGGTGAGCAGCGAGCACAACTCGTCGTGGGTGAATCGCGACGAGACGTCGCCGTGGCAGTCCCCCCACGCGCGGTACTTCTCGACGATCCAGGCCGCGAGCCCGGCCGGTGAGTCGTTGAGCCCGGCCGAGACGGCAGCCGGTTTGGTCGATTGGATCTGCTGATAGCCCATCTCGCTGCGGCCACGGGCGCGCATGTCGGCCACCCGCGCCTTCTCGATGTCGGTCAGACCAGCGAGAGGATCCGCGACGTCGCGAGGCGGCGCGGCGATGACCATGTTGAGGTGGATGGCGACCGCGCAGTCGGGAAAGTGCAACCCCAGCTGTGAGGCGACCATCGAACCCCAGTCGCCGCCGTGCGCCCCGAAGCGCTCGTAGCCGAGCCGGGCCATCACCTCGACCAGGGCGCCGGCGATGCGGTGCGGTGTCCACCCCGGCCGCCGCGTCGGACC
>JBBRHS010000505.1:0-1815 GCA_038222385.1 Acidimicrobiia bacterium | reverse complement strand
GGTCCGAGGAGCTCCCAGTCGTCGATCGACGCCTCGGGGTGCAGCGTCACGCGCTGCTCGACCGTCTGGCGCGCCTCCTCGCGTCGTTCGAGGAGCCGTCGCCGGAAGCCTCCACGGATCTGGTTCACGACCGCGCTGCGGACGTACGCGGCCGGATCGTCGACGCGGTCCGTGCGGAACTTCGGCCACACGCGCGCGTAGGCGTCGGCGACAACGTCTTCGGCCTGCGTGCGATCGCCGCACAGCATGAAGGCGAGATGCGCGAAGCGGTGGTGTTGCCGTCGCACGAGATCGGCGAAGCGTTCCTCGTGCGAGTGGAGCACCGCGATGTCGTCGTCGCGGTCGACCACGAGCGCCGCGGGCGACACCGTTGGACCCGCGACTCGGAGCGGAACCACGTCGACGCGACGTCTTCTCGACACGCCTTCGACCCCATCTCCTCGCTGCCCGGGCGAGAATACCGCCGCGCCCTCGGCGATGACACCGGTCGACATCACCCTTTCCGACGCGAAAGGAGCGAGAGGGGCGTGGCGTGCGGGCGGTCGGGTCCCGGACGCACCGGGCGGCCGTACCCGTTGCCAGGTCGGGCCACCGGCGGTCGGGCACTGCCTCCATGCGCCATCCGCTTCACGCCTCGCCCCTCCCGGATCTCGTAGCTCTGGTCGAAAGGCAAGACGCGCAACTCCCGCGTCTGGTTCCACGAACCTCGACCGATCCCCGCGGTTGACGTCACCCGCCGCTTTGCCGCGGTGTGCATACGTCGTAAACCGGCCCGAGCAGCACGAATGGAGCTCGAGCTGCTCAGGCGACGATGTCGACCGGCGTGCCGAGGGGGAGCTGACCCGCCAGCGTCGTGATCGCGGCGTTGTCCATGCGCACGCAGCCATGGGTGACGTCGGTGCCGAGGACCGACGCGTCGTCGTTGCCGTGGATGCCGATCTCCGCGTCGACACCGCTGAACGTGTCGAGCACCTCGGAGTGGCTCGACAGTCCGTACGCGTACGGTCCGTAGACCGAGTCCGGATCGGGCGCCTGGAGCAGCACCCGGAGGTAGTAGTTCCCCGTCGGCGTGGGGGTGGCGGGCGCGCCGACGGCAACCGGCCCGCGGTAGGTGACGGTGCCGGCGTTCGTCACCGTGATGCGGCGGGCGCCGAGCTCGACGCTGATCCGGAACGTGGTCGACGCGATGGTGACGTCGGAGTCGCGGATCCAGCCGGTGCTGCCGTTGGGCCGCACGGGGAGGAGCACCTGCACCCATCCCGGTGTGGCGCGGTCCTGCACGAGGAACACCTGCGGGACGGTCGCGCCCGAGGCTGCGTCGACGACCCAGGGGTTCTCGAGGTCGAGCCGTGGCTCGGCCGCGTCCGGCGAGTCGTAGACGGCGACGTCGGGCACGCTCGCGGTCGCGATGTCCGACGTGTACGCGGCCGTCGCACTCACCTTCGACGCGGCCGTGCCGCGGGTGCTCGTGCTGCTGGTGGTCGAGCTCCGGTCGGTCGGGCGCGCGTCGTCGCGACCGCCTCCGCTGCCGCAGGCCGTGGCACCGGCGGCGAGTGCGCCCGTCAGCAGGAGCGCGACGGCGAACCGCCGCCGGCTCACCCGGTGAACGTCGGGGTGGCCGAGACCGGTGTCGCCGCGGTGCTCGCACCGAGGACGGTCACGACCGCGCCGGAGCGGGCCGGGTAGTCGGGCCCGAACGGGTCGTTGGCGATCTCGGCGGTGATCTCGTTCACGATCGGAGCACCCGGGGCGGCCGACGCGCTGACGGTCCCGGTGACGGTGAACGTGGCGGTGCCACCGGCGGCAAACGTCGGC
>JBBRHS010000504.1:0-1828 GCA_038222385.1 Acidimicrobiia bacterium | reverse complement strand
GCGCGCGGAAGCGATCGTGCCGCTCGAGGCGACCCGTTCGTACAACGTGATCGACGTGATCGACGACGTCGTCGACGCGGACTCCTTCCTCGAGCTCCATCCGCACCACGCACCGAATCTCGTGATCGGGTACGCACGCCTCGGTGGCCGACCGATCGGTGTGGTCGCGAACCAACCGCGCGCCCGAGCCGGCACCCTCGACATCGCGGCGTCGCTCAAAGGCGCGCGGTTCGTGCAGTCTTGCGACGCGTTCAACCTGCCGATCGTGACCTTCGTCGACACGCCCGGCTACGAACCGGGTCGCGACCTCGAGTGGCGCGGCATCATCCGCTACGGCGCGCAACTGGTGCACGCCTACGCGGCGGCCACCGTCCCGAGGCTCGGCATCGTGCTGCGCAAGGCCTACGGCGGCGCGTACATCGTGATGGACTCACGCGGGATCGGCAACGACTGGTGCGCAGCGTGGCCAGGCGCGCAGATCGCGGTGATGGGCGCTTCGGGTGCGGTCCAGATCCTCCACGGACGTGAGCTGCGCCTCGCGGAAGCCGAGCCCGGGCTCCTCGAGCGTCGCCAAGAACTGGAGTCGGAGTACGAGGCCGCGTTCCTCAACCCGCAGGTCGCGGAGCGGCGAGGCTACGTCGACGAGGTGATCGACCCCGTCGACACCCGTCGCCTCCTGGCCGGTGCGCTCGCCCGCTTCTCGACCAAGCGCGACCATCAGCCCCAGCGCCGCCACGCCAACCAGCCCCTCTGACGCGGCCCGCGACCCGCGACGCGCATCCCGGCTCCCGGCTCCCGGCTCCTCGAGCCCGAGCACCGGAACCGGCCCACTGACGGCGAACACCTGGTGGCCGAGGGACCTGTCGGCACCGGGTCATCTCACCACCGACTTGACGAAGTACTCGCTCATGGTCGAGCTACGGAACCGGGCGAGGTCGAGGCATGCGTTCACGTTCGCCAGCATCTCGTCGACGAGAGGACCGAGCGCGTCGGGATCGCCGCCGGTGTTGAAGAACAACATCGGGTCGGCCACGTGCTGGGCCGACGGCCAGCCCTCCTCGACGATGCCGTGGACCTCAGGTGCGTCGGGGGTGAGCGCGCGGACGACCTCGTTGCGCACGTAGCGGGTGCGGGGCTGGATCTCACCTGACCGGGGCGACTGCGTCCCGTGCCAGCGCTCGATCCATTCGTCGTAGCCGAGCTCAGCCGGCCGGTGGATGAGGCCGACCGTGAGCACGCCGGGCGAGCGTTGCCCGTCGGACCAGTTGCGGGGAGCGGCCCATTCGGTGGTGCCGTAGTCGTCGTAGAGCGACTCCACGACCAGATAGCCGGCGACGGCGAAGTCGCCGACGTCGGCACGAGGCTCGGTGACGAGTGCCTCGAGCGGCCCCCGACGGTCGTAGGCGTCGACCCAGACCGACACCTCGGCGAGGAGCGGGGCTTCATCGTCGGGGGTGGGGACGGGCGCCGGCGCCTCCGCCGCGGCGTCGTCGTGCACGTTCACCGTGACGGCCCTGGCCCCGAGCCCGAGCAGCGCCGGGCCGACCTCGTCGAGCAGATGGGCGCCCAACGGCTCGCGCTCAGCGTCGTCGCCCCACACCAGGTAGATCAGCTTCTCCATCTCAGACTGCTCCACATCTCGATTGTTCCGCTCGCTGGTCGTCGCGCCCGAGTCGGTGCCGGCTCCGCTCGCTCCACATCTCGATTGTTGCCCTCGCTGGGCGATCATCCGGACGCGATCAAGACCAGTCCGAAGAGGGTGAGCGCAAGGCCCGCGGTCCGGACCCGACCGAGATGCTCGCCGAGCAACGTTCGGGCCAGGAGCACG
>JBBRHS010000503.1:0-1835 GCA_038222385.1 Acidimicrobiia bacterium | reverse complement strand
GGACACGGGTACCGAGTGGGGATCGTTGCCGGCGTCGGCCCGGGCCAAGGTCATCGCCCGGGCGATGGTCGCGAACTTCGGTGCGGTCGAGGTCGACGAAGACGACGAGAAGATCATCCTGTCGTTCCGGTGCGGAAGCGGTGGCCGGCTCATCGACGACGGTCGCTACGAGGGTGAGCACGCGTACGCGACCTTGCACGAGCGCAGCGGGCGAACCTTCATGCGTGACGACCTCCCGGTGTACTGCGCGCACTGTTCGGTGAACAACGAGATCCAGCCCGTCGAGTGGGGTGGCACGCCGACGAGCGTCGAGTTTCCGCCCGAGCGTCCCGGCGAGCCGTGCATCCACCATGTCTACAAGGACGTCACTCGCATGCCCGACGTGGTCTTCGAACGCATCGGCCTCGAGCCTCCCGAGCCTCCCGAGCCGCCGGATTCGATCATTGGCGACGCGTGAGAAGCAGCGGACAGTGCGCAGGACTGCAGTGGGTGAGCGATCGAGCCTGCGCAGCGGATTCGACCATTAACGACGCGTGAGTCGGCGGCAGAGGGTGGGTTCCACCGGGAGCTCGCGGATGTCGCCCCCGAACGTCGTGTCGACCGGTCCGCCGAGGTCGTTCCGCCCGACGACGGCGTTGTCGGCGGGCCGCACGACCGTGCTCAGGCCGAGCACCGTCCGACGGTCGACGCTCACCTGCACGGTGCCGGTCCGGGTGTCGGTGACCACGTCGACGAGTGCCGTCCGGTCGGCGTCGAGGCGCTGGGGCGGGCTCTCGCTCCACGTCTCGCCGAGGCCCTCGGCGAGGTAGCCGAACCGGACGCGGCCGTCGGGGAGGACGCGCGCGGCCACGGAGTTCGCGGCGCCGGCGGTACCGCTGGTGACGAGCGGCTGCCACCCGTCGGTCGCGTCAGCGCCGGTGGAGGACTGCGCGACGGTCGGGGGGAATCGGACCGAGAGCCGCCAGCGGCCCGTCGCCTCGGTGCGTTCGAGCGCCCGCCAGTCGTATCCGACCGAGAAGTACAGCCCGTCGCAGTCGTCGACCACGTAGAGGGTCCCCGCGCGCGGTGGGTCTGCGGGGAGGCGATCGCCTCCCCGCACGATCCCCGGTGGTTCGCCGCCGGGGAACCGGTCGTGGAGGTGGTACTGGAACCGCAGGAAGCTCGCGAGCTCCGACTCGGGGACACCGGGATTCAGCTTGCGCTGGTACAGCACCGCGAGCCCCAGGTTGACTCCGACCGACACCACCACGAGCGCGACGATCCCGGCGCCGACGAGCCGGACGAGCCGCGTCCCGCCGTCGCGTCTGCGGGCGCGGGCCCAGCGGAGCAGGAGGTGCACGCCGGCCGCGCCGAGGAGCACGAGCAACGGCATGAAGTCGGACAGGTACCGGTGGGCGACGAACGCGATTGTGAGCGTCACGAACGAGCCCGCGATCGCGCCGAGGACCGGAGCCCGCAGCACGCGGAGCGTGGGTCCGTCGGTCGCGGGCGGGCGGGCGGTTCCGACGAGGCCGATGATCGCCAGGACCGTCAACGCCGGCATCGACGACGGCACGCTCGAACTGACGTCGAGGGTGTCGAAGGTGGCTCCGGCGAACACGTGGGCCCGTGGCGGGAACCCGATCCACGGGAACAGGCTGTCGATCCGCAGCGCGTCGGGTCGGAAGAACTGCGCGATGGTCGTCGGTGCGAAGCGCAGGCCGAAGAGGCTCCCGCCGTTGGCGTCGAGCGCAGCCTGACGGGCGGCATTGATCTGGGAGAAGTACTGCTGGTCGAGCGGGAGGGAGAAGAAGGTTCCGAACTTCGCGAAGTTCACACCCGCGTACAGCGCGATC
>JBBRHS010000502.1:0-1844 GCA_038222385.1 Acidimicrobiia bacterium | reverse complement strand
GGCCAAACGACCGGGCAAGGTGTTCGTCGACTGGAGCCAGAACGACCGGCACAAGACGACGGTCTGCGTGTACTCGCTTCGGGCCCGACCACAACCGACCGTCTCGACCCCACTCACGTGGGACGAGGTCGAGGCCGCGATCGAAGCCGACCACGAACGCGCGCTCGTGTTCGACACCACCGACGTGCTCGCTCGGGTCGAACAGGTCGGCGACCTCTACGCACCCAACCTCACGCTCGAGCAGCGGCTCCCGCACACCGGGACCGCGGAGTGAACCTCACCGGGAAGGTCGCACTGGTCACCGGCGCGAGTCGGGGTGTCGGGGCCGCGACGGCTGTCGCGCTGGCCGAGGTCTGGTGCGCGGTCGCGTGCGCGGCGCGCGCGACCGACGCGTCGCCCCTCCCGATCCCGGGCACGCTCGACGACACCGTTCGGCGCATCACCGACGCGGGCGGGACCGCGATCTCGGTGCCGACGAACCTCGCCGTCGACGACGAGGTCCTGTCGATGGTCGACACCACCGTCGCCCGGCTCGGTCCCGTCGACGTGCTCGTGAACAACGCCGCGATCACGTTCCCCGGCGACCTCGCACTGGCGATGAAACGGTTCGACCTCGTGTTCGACGTCGACCTCCGGGCTCCCGTGCTCGTGACCCGGGCCGTCGTCCCCGGGATGATCGAACGGAGATCCGGGGCGATCGTGAACGTGTCGTCGGCCGCGGCGCTCAACTACTACCCCGGCCAGATGGTCTACGGGATGGCCAAGGCCGCGCTCGAACACCTCACGATGTCGCTGGCGGCCCAGCTCCACCCGCACGGGATCCCGGTGAACACGTTCCGCATCGACGTACCCGTCGCGTCGGAGGGCTTCGTCGCCGCGCTCCCCGACGTCGACCACGACGACTGGGAGCCACCCGAGGTCGCGGCCGAAGGAATCCTCTGGGTGCTGCAGCAACCCGTCGCCGTGACCGGACGCCAGTTCGGCATGGCCCGCCTCCGCGCCGACGAGGGGATCATGCCCAGCCGCGCCACACGCCCCCACGTCCAGTCACCCGACATGGTCACCCACTCTCCCCTCGATCGCGGTTCCTGAGCGGCGGGGGGTGTCGGATACGTTGCCGAGATGCCGCGCGACTCGCAACGCAGCCGCGTGTACCGGGCCGAGACCCCGCTCCCCGGACGCCGGTTCCGCGAACTCGACCAGTGCGCCGCCTACGCCGATGCCGTCGTCGGCTCGCTGTGGTGGCAGGTTCGGTTCCCGCAACTCGGGTTGGGCGCGGTGCCCCGCCTCCGACCCGGCAACGGCGCGCGGCAGGCGTTCTACCGCGTCGACCCCGACGGGCCGACGATCACCCTTCCCCGCCGGTACCGCACGGCCGCGGTGGTCATCCACGAACTCGCGCACTGGGCCCTCGACGACCAGCCCGACCTCCCGAACCACGGCCGCACGTTCACCCGGCTGATGCTCGACGCCACGCTCGAGTTCGGTGGCGACGAGCGCGCCGACCAGCTCCGGGCCGCGTTCGACGCCGAGAAGGTGAAGATCGGTCGCCCGCCACGCCTCGGCCCCGACGGCGTCTGGCGCTACGGCTGGGACGAACGGCTCCGCCTCGGTCGCGGCCGGAACCTGCGCATCGAGCGCGTCGACGGCCCCCCGGTCACCGGCGTCTACGACGTGTCGGAACGCTCGGGCAGCGTGCTCGTGGTCCGCACGAACGGCCACCTCGAACGCCTCCTCACCAGGGCCGTCTTCGACGTCCGCCCCGCCTCGGCCCCGACGGCGTCTGGCGCTACGGCTGGGACGAACGGCTCCGCCTCGGTCGCGGCCGGAACCTGCGCATCGAG
>JBBRHS010000501.1:0-1862 GCA_038222385.1 Acidimicrobiia bacterium | reverse complement strand
GACCCTCCCATGAGCGTGTTGAGGATCGAAGACCTGCACGCGTCGGTCGACGGGCACGAGATTCTCCGCGGGGTCGACCTCGAGGTGCGGTCGGGAGAGGTCCACGCGCTCATGGGCCCGAACGGCTCGGGCAAGAGCACGTTGTCGCACGTGCTCATGGGACGCGACGACTACGTCGTCACCGGTGGTTCGGTGACCATCGACGGCGAGGAGCTCCTCGGCCTCGCGACCTGGGAACGCGCCGCCAAGGGGCTCTTCCTCGCGATGCAGTACCCGGTGGAGATCCCGGGGGTGCGGGTCGCCGACATGCTCGCGGCGTCGGCCGCCGCGGGCGCCCCGACGGCCGGCCTGCTCGCGGCCGAGGCCGAGCGCCTCGCGGTCGAGCCCGAGTTCCTGACGCGGGGCGTGAACGACGGGTTCTCCGGTGGCGAGAAGAAGCGCATGGAGACGCTGCAGCTCGCGGTGCTCGGTCCGAAGTTCGCGGTGCTCGACGAGATCGACTCCGGGCTCGACGTCGATGCGCTGCGCGACGTCTCCCGGCGGGTCGAGGCGATGACCGAGGAGTCCGATCTCGGGGTGCTCGCCATCACCCACTACGCCCGCCTGCTCACCGAGCTGCGCCCGGATCGCGTCCACGTGCTGATGGGCGGCCGGGTCGTCGCGTCGGGCGGACCCGAGCTCGCCGACCGGCTCGAGGAGACGGGGTACGAGGGCCTCGCGGCCGACCTCGGCGTCGAACCCACCGTCGCCGACGCCCCGTCGATCCCCGTCGACCCCTTCGCCGACCCCGGCTTCTGAACGCAGCGGATTCGACCGATCAGCTGGAGAAGGAGCGGAGCCGGCGGACGCATGTTGTGGAGCGCTACCGGCGCGCGGTCGGGATCTCGCCTCCGGGATCATCGGGACGCCACACGGCCCCGGTCGGAACCGGGGCCGTGTCTCACTGCTCGTGCCGCGCGGGCCGCCACGCCGACGCGGCGTGGCGCGGTGCGGGACTCAGGTGGCGGCCGGAGTCGACTCCTGCTCCAACAGCTCTTCGAGCGGGTCGGGGACCAAGGCGGTGTTGCGCAGATCCAAGAGGAAATCGAGGATCTCGGCGCCCGAAACCAGATCGCGGGTCCCGAACCGTTCGAGTGCCTCATCGACCATCTTGACGATCTCCTGCTCGTTCACCGTGCTCCTCCCTGACCGTTCGGGCCGACCCGGTCGGGCCGGACCCGTCGTGCACTTGGGCTCTCGGTGCTTGGCTCGTGCTGTTGAATATGGCCAACGTACCCGCCCCGGGTTTCCTTCCCGGGTCGGGTACGTATCGGCTCGTTGAACTCCCAGGTCAAGGGGTGGGTGAGGATCTCGGTCAGGTGTTCCGGCCCTTGGCCGGGCTCTCGTAGGTCAGGGCGATCGCGGCCTCGGGTCCGTGGGCCCGGAACGTGAAGCTCTCCTCGAGGAACAGCGAGACGGCGTCGGCAGTTGCCGCGGAGTAGCCGATCGAGACGTCCTGGCCGCTGATCAGCTCGAAGTCGCCCCCTCGGAGGCTCACGACGATCGCGCCGTCGACGGCCGGGGCCCAGATCACCGGACCACCGAGGATGAGCCGGAGGTGCTCGAGCACCGGGTACCCGCCCCGCTGGGTCGTCTCGATCACGCCGGTGTAGCAGCGCGGGCCCAGCGCGATCCCGTACGGACCGTCGACGCCGGCCTGGCGCAGCACCGCGACGGCCTTCGCGACCGGACGGGGGTAGTCCTCGTAGTCGTCGGGGATCGCGACCGGGTCGTGTGGTGTCGCCTCGGCGATGCCGATGATCTCCCCGGCGCTGAAGCCGCGGAACACCGCCCGGTCCTCGGCCTCGGCGAGGCGCTTCGCG
>JBBRHS010000500.1:0-1931 GCA_038222385.1 Acidimicrobiia bacterium | reverse complement strand
CGCGTGTTGTACGACCGCTTGCGTCCGTAGCGGTTCTTGTACTGGACGAGGACCTGCTCGGGTCCCCCGCCGAACAAGATGATCTTCTTGATCGGCTTCTTGAGCTTCTTCCACGGCGTGGCCGTGGAGAACCCGTGCTCCTCGGCCACCGCGGTGAGCACCCGGTTGAAGTACTCGCCCCGGAAGCCCGACCACGGCGCGATCGCACCTTCGTCGATCGAGAGGTCGTCGTCGGACACGACCAGCTCGGGGTCGACCTCGAAGCGCGTACCGAGACCGTCGCAGCGTTCGCACGCACCGTAGGGGGAGTTGAACGAGAAGTTCCGGGGCGCGAGCTCCTCGCCGTGCTGAGAGAGGATGAGCTGGTCGCCCTCGGGCTCGCTCTCCTTGTTCACCGGCTCGACGATGCAGACCCCTTCGGCGAGCCGCAGCGCGGTCTCGACGGAGTCGGTGAGGCGACGCTCGATGCCGTCGCGCCGGACGAGCCGGTCGACGATCACCTCGATGGTGTGCTGCTCGTAGCGGGCCAGGCGCACGCCATCGGTCGACATCCCGCCGGTACCCACGAGCTCCGAGAGCTCGACGATCTCGCCGTCGACGCGGGCCCGGGCGAATCCCTCACCGGCAAGCTCGGCGAGCAACGAGTGGTACTCGCCCTTGCGGCCGCGCACGACCGGCGCGATCACCTGGAACCGGGGGCCCTCCGCCAGTTCGAGCACGCGGTCGACGAACTCCTGCGGCGTCTGGCGCTTGATGACCTCGCCGGTCTCCGGGTCGTGTTGGATACCGATGCGTGCATAGAGCAACCGCAGGTAGTCGTAGATCTCGGTGATCGTGCCGACCGTCGACCGTGGGTTGCGGCTCGCCGACTTCTGGTCGATCGAGATCGCCGGCGACAAGCCCTCGATGAAGTCGACATCCGGCTTGTCCATCTGGCCGAGGAACTGCCGGGCGTAGCTCGACAACGACTCGACGTATCGCCGTTGACCCTCGGCGTAGATCGTGTCGAACGCGAGCGACGACTTGCCGGATCCGGACAGACCGGTGAACACGACCAACTGGTCGCGCGGCACGGTGAGGTCGACGTCGCGGAGATTGTGCTCCCGAGCGCCCCGGATGATGATCGAGGACTCCGCCATGAAGCGCCGAGTGTACCTCAACCGAACGCATGTTCGGGCGACAGGTCGACGAGGTCCGCGCGCACACACGGGGAATCCGCAGCCGACGGTGCAGACCTCGCGGCTATGGGACCGAGCAGACCACGCCACGACGAAGACAGGACCGGACGTTCTGCGCGAGCGCGTCCTGATCCCAGGCGTTCAGGAAGTCGGCATGCGCGGTGATCGGGGCGCCGCTCGCCGGTTCGAGACCGATCGGGTCCCCCGCCACCGGATACGACACCACGAGCGTGAGACGGGGCATCGCCACCGGGAAGCCCGCCGGACAGCCCCGCTTCCCCGAATACGCGACGTGGGTCACGTGCTCCGGTGAGTCGAGGCTGCGCCCGTTCCAACAGTCCGGGAACGTCACCCGCAGGTTCAGCGGTCGCTCCGTCGGACAGGTGGGAATCGTGCTCGACGCGGTCGGAGCGCGGCCGCACCCCCACCCCACGATGCGGGTCGGCAGTGGCGTGTCGGTGTGCGCGTCGCCCGCGATCATGGCGAGGCCGGCCGGGTAGGGCTCGACGTGGGCGGTGCGCACACCGGGCGCGACCCGGTAGTAGGCGTCGGCCACCGTTGCCGCCACCGGGACGCCGTCGCGCAGCAGTGCGGGGGCCCAGTAGCTCGCGCTGTCGCCCGCCACGTCGCAGGTCGTGGTGCGGGCGCGGCGCAACGACCGAGCCGTCGAGTCGGCGTCGGTCTCGGTGCTGCCGAAGAACACCGTAGGCCTGGCGCGTTACGTCAGCCGCGGTGACGTGATCGAATAAGGAC
>JBBRHS010000499.1:0-1946 GCA_038222385.1 Acidimicrobiia bacterium | reverse complement strand
CGTCCTCCCCGACGACATCCCCGACAAGGGCCGCGTGCTCACCGCCATCTCCGCGTTCTGGTTCGAGGCCACCGCGGATCTGGCCGACAACCACGTGCTGTCGTTCGACCCCGCCGACTTCCCGTCGGGCTCGGGCTTGGAGGTCGCGGGCCGGGCGATGCTCGTGCGCCGGACCGTCCCGGTGCCGATGGAGTGCATCGCGCGCGGGTACCTGTTCGGCGGCGCGTGGGCGGAGTACACGGAACAGGGCACCGTGCAGGGCCGCACGCTCCCCGCCGGGCTCCGCGAGGCGGACCCGCTGCCCGAACCGCTCTTCACCCCCACCACGAAGGCCGACGAGGGTCACGATCTCCCGATCTCCGATGCCGAGGCCGTCGGCTTGGTCGGCGTGGAGACGTTCGAGGCGGTCAAGTTCGGGACCCTCGCGGTGTACGGGCGGGGTGCCCGCGTCGCCTCGGAGCGCGGGGTGATCCTCGCCGACACCAAGCTCGAGTGGGGCCACGTCGACGACCGTCTCCTCGTGATCGACGAGATGCTCACCCCCGACTCCTCGCGCTACTGGCCCGCCGAGGACTACGAGCCGGGGAGCTCGCCTCCGAGCTTCGACAAGCAGTACGTGCGCGACCACTACCTGGAGATCGGGTGGGACAAGCACCCTCCGGTGCCGCACCTGCCGGCCGAGGTGATCGCCGGGACGCGCGCCCGATACGTCGAGGCCTACGAGCGTTTGACCGGCCGCAGCCTCGACGACTGGTACGGATAGAGTCGAACCGATGTGGAGCGAGCGATCCTCGTATCGGCGTCGGCCGCACCGACGAGCGAGCGGAGCGATCTGAGATGGCCATGTTCGCTGCTCGCGTCGAGATCACCCACCTCCCCGGCATCGCCGATCCGCAGGGCGCCACCATCGAGCGTGCCCTTCCGGCCCTCGGGTACGCGAACGTGACCCAGGTGCACGTGGGGAAGAGCGTCCGGCTGCTCGTCGATGCCACCGATGCCGATGCCGCCCTGGCCCAGGTCCTCGAGATGTGCGACCGCCTCCTCGCCAACCCGGTGATCGAGGCCTACACCGTCGACCTCACCACCCTCGCCGAAGCCCGATGATCACGGCCCGGATGAGGGTTCACCGCCACCCAACCCAGCCAGGAGTTCGGCGCGTTTCGGCACTCATACGACCAGAACGCGACGAACTCGGCCGACGGGGGGGCCGGTGACCACGGTCGGGGTGGTGCAGTTCCCGGGGACGAACTGCGAGCTCGACGTGGAGCGTGCCATCGTGCAGCTGGGTGGCACGGCCGAGCTGTTGTGGCACGGCGACGCGACGGTGCGCGGTGTCGACGCCGTGGTCGTGCCGGGTGGCTTCGCCCACGGCGACTACCTGCGCACCGGTGCGATCGCGCGGTTCTCTCCGGTGATGGACGCTGTCGCCGACTTCGCGGCGTCCGGAGGCCCTGTGGTGGGGATCTGCAACGGCTTCCAGGTGCTCACCGAAGCCGGTCTGCTCCCGGGCGCGTTGCAGAAGAACGCGGGCCTGAAGTTCATCTGCGACACCGTCGAACTCCGGGTGGAGACCACCGACTCCGTGCTCACGAACCGCTGCACTCCCGGCGCCGTGCTCGGCATCCCGATCAACCACTTCGAGGGCAACTACGTGTGCGACGCCGCGACGCTCGAGCGCCTCCGCGTCGAGGATCGGATCGTGGTGCGGTACGTGCGGAACCCGAACGGGAGCCTCGACGACATCGCCGGCATCTGCAACGAAGGCCGCAACGTCGTCGGCCTCATGCCCCATCCGGAGCGGGCCATGGACGAGCTGCTCGGCTCGGCCGACGGCGTCCCGCTGGTGCGATCGATCCTGAACGCAGCGGTGCCGGCGACGCGCTGAGTGCTCCGCCGGCACCGGAGAACGATTCGGTTGGCCGACCCCTGCCGACCGCATGGTCGGG
>JBBRHS010000498.1:0-1985 GCA_038222385.1 Acidimicrobiia bacterium | reverse complement strand
GTCCCGTCGATCGTCGCTTCTGCGGTGCCCTCGACGATGACGAAGAACTCGCCTCCGGTATCGCCCTCACGGGCGAGCACCTGACCCTCCTCGGCCAGGAGCGGCGTCGCGAGCTTGGCGATCGCCTGCAACTCCTTCGGGGTGCAGCGCTCGAAGAGCCAGACGCTCTGCAGCAGCTCGATCCGGTCGCCCTTGCGAACCTTCACCATCGGAGACCCCCCGGCCGCTCGGCTCCTCGTCGCGTGATCGATCGTTCCACAATCGACACGATCGGGAAAGGCCCGATCCGGAAAGGCCCGATCCGGAAGTCGTCGTCTCTCGGTCGGGTCAGGCGACGCCGAGGCCCCCGATGTTCGGGCCACCGGGCCCGTACGCAGCCTCGGGTGCTTCCCGCACCGCCACGTCGAGGCGCTCGGCGTCGTCACCGACCAGGATCCGCCACTTCCCGGCCCGCACGCCGTCGAGGATGATCGTCGCCGCATCTGCAGCCGAGACCGGTGCGCTGTCGCGGAACGCCTCGCCGAGCGGCCGCATCAGCTCGGCGTCGGGACCGCCGTGAGCGGCAATGCTGTTGAGGACGATGTCGGTCCCGATGTGACCGGGCATGACGACCGCCACCTTCACGTGCGGCGCGTTGATCCGGAAGTCCTCGAGCAGCGCCTCCGAGAACCCCTTCACCGCGAACTTCGCCGAGCTGTACGCGGTGTGCGGGATGCCCGGCGCGAGCAACGCCCAGAAGCCGTTCACGCTGCTGGTGTTCACGAGATAGCCGTCGTCGCTCGCCACCAGCAGCGGCACGAAGGCGCGGCTGCAGTAGTACACGCCCCACCAGCACACCCCGAAGGTGCGGTCCCACTCTTCGCGCGGCGCGGTGACGAAGCTGCCGCCACCACCGATACCCGCGTTGTTGAAGACCAGGTTGACGTGCTCGGTCGCGTGCTGCGCGACGACGTCGTCGCGAAACGCCTGGACCTCGGCTTCGTTCGACACATCGCAGACGTGCACCGTGACCTCGGTGCCCGCCGGTGCGTCCTTCTCGGCGAGCCGAGCGGTCTCGTCGACCGGCTCCGCGCTCAGGTCACAGGTGGCGACCGAACATCCCTCGCGAGCGAGCTGGATGACCAACTCCCGGCCCATTCCGCTGCCCCCGCCGGTGACCACCGCCAGCTTGCCCGCGAACGATTCCATCAGGAGAGTCCCATCATCTCGACGATTCCATGCTGGTGACCGGCGGTGTACCCGCCGTCGACGACGAGCGACGTTCCCGAGACGAACGACGCATCTTCGGACAGAAGATAGAGCGCTGCGGCCGCGATCTCCTCCGGACGGCCGATCCGACCCAGCGCATGGGTCTCGACGAACGACCGGCGGACCTCGTCCATCCCTCCCATGTCGAACACCGACGACATGAGCGGCGTGTCGATGAAGCCGGGGCACACGCAGTTGGCGCGGATGCCCTTGCGGCCGTAGTCGAGCGCGATGTTCTTGGTGAGGATCACCACGCCCCCCTTCGAGGCGTTGTACGCGCTCCCGCCCTCGGTCCCCTCGATTCCCTCGATGCTCGCGATGTTGACGATCGAACCCCGCTGACCGATCGAGTCGGGTTGCTGGTCGACCATCTGCGCGACAACGTGCTTGTTGGTGAGGAAGGTCCCCTTGAGGTTGATGTCGACGACGCGATCCCATTCCTCGGCGTCGACGAGGTGGATCGGGCCGCCGCCCGCGACCCCCGCTGCGTTCACGAGTCCGTCGATCCGGCCGTGTTCGGCTGCGACCGCGGCGACCGCAGCGCCGACCGCGCCTTCGTCGCGCACGTCGACGACCACGTCGTCACCGTGCGGAGTGGCATCGAAGCCGGCGACCGTCGCGCCCTCGGCCCGGAGACGGGTGGCCGTTGCCGCCCCGATCCCCGACGCCGAACCGGTGACGATCACGACCTTGCCCTCGAGTCGACCCACGACGTGCGCTCCCCGGCCATCAGCAGA
>JBBRHS010000497.1:0-2005 GCA_038222385.1 Acidimicrobiia bacterium | reverse complement strand
ACCACGAACGGTCCCCGATCGCGGGCGAAGGCCTCGAGCAGCCGGCCGTTCGTGCCGAGCGACGCGCGCCGACCGTCGGGCCGGGTGCGTCCGAAGCCGGCCAGATCGATCGCAGTGACGCGCGTCCGCAGGCGGGCGGCGAGTTCGGGACCGACCGAAAGCCAGTTGGTGGTGCTCCCGCCCAAGCCGTGGACGAGCAGCACCGGCGGCTCCGCTGCACCTCCTCCTGATTGGTCGGTTCCGCTGCGCCGCCTCGATCGCTCACCGGTTGGCGTCCCGTTGTCGGTGCCCGGCGGCTCCGCTGCACCTCCTCCCTCCCATTCCACCGTGTGGACGAAGAGACCGTCGGCGTCGACCCACCGGTCGTGGCCCGGGATGCAGCTGTTCATCGACACCGAGGTTAGGCCAGCATGCATCCATGCCCGACCTCGAGACGACCGACGGCGTGCGGCTGCACCGGGAGTCGACCGTGGAAGACGCCGAGCCGACCCCGCTCGACCAACGGCCCGCTGATCTCGCCGGTCTGCTCGTCGCCTTCGCTGAGTAGTCTCCCGGCGGTGAGTGCAGAGAGCAGTGGGGCGGAGATCGGTCGGGGGACGAAGGTGTTCGACGCCGAGCCGGTGCGCGGGGAATGGCGGATGCTCAACACCCCCGACGACGTGCTCGCGCTCATGGACACGGGTGCCGACGGAGTGGTCGCAGGGGTGACCGACGCGGGGGCCACGTTCCTCGCCCCGATCTTCGACGAACTGCGCGCCGTCGTGTGCCTGTCGGGCACACCCCGCAGTCACATCGGGATCGTGAGCCGCGAGTACCAGGTGCCATGCGTGATGGGCAGCGTCCTCACCGCGACCCCCGCCGACGGCGACGACATCGAGGTCGACTGCTCCGGTGACGACGGCGTCATCCGGACGTGAGCTCGGTGGAGCCCACCCGCGACGAGCTTGATTCCTGGCTGAAGTACCACGCCGACATCTCGTTCGCGCTGAGCAAGGAGCGGCAATCGCTGGAGTCGGCGCTGATCCCGGTCACTGCGTACATCCTGATCTCGGCGCTCGAGTGCTACCGACGCCACGCCGAGATGATGACGGAGATCGCGGCCGCGATGCCGCCCGAGGAGATCGGGGTACACGGGCGGATCCCCGGCAACCAGATCGACGGCGTGCACCTCTGGTCGATCGCGAACATCGGCCAGTACGGCCGCAAGATCCTCGCGACCGCCGGGATGCTCGATCCCGCGTTCGACTTCACCTACAACGCGACCGTGCGCGACTTCTGGCAACGGGCCGCGCGCGCGTTCCGAGCCGACGACGGACATCTGCAGGCGTGGGACGCGAACGGTTCGGTCACGCCCTACGTGGGATTCGTCGACGAGATCCTCGCCGCGGCCCGACCGCTCGACGACCCGTCGCGCCGGCGGAGCGCGCGACTGAACGCGACGCTCACGTCGTACCTGTTCCTCCTCTACTTCGACACCCGCGCCGGGTACCAGGACACCGGTCCCTACCTCCTCCCCGACGGTCGCGTGCTCGTGCTCCGGGCGTTCTCGAAGTTCGGTGTCTCCGACTTCCCCTGGAGCATCGAGGTCGCGGCCGGGATGCCGTACACGACCGTGCTCGCGGCGTTCGTGCTGCGCGACGTCGCGGTGCGGGTCACCGACTTCGGCACCTCGGTCACCGATCCCGAGGACTACCTCCCACACGTCGAGGAGGTCGCGTGGTTCTCGACTGAGAACGGCACCCTCGATCCGATCGACGACACAGGGCTCGACGCGTTGCTCGCCGCGGCCAAGGCCGCCCAACGTGCGCTGTACCGCCTCGTCGCCGCGATGAGCCGGCGCGAGAAGATCGACGCCGGCGCCTACGTGTACTTCTCGTTCCTCCGGCCGTTCGCCGAAGTGGCGGGCGTGGCCGACCGGCTCGACTGGACCGTCCCGCGCGACAGCCTCGATCTCTATCCGCTACTCGAAGTGCTCGACCACGCCGGCGACATCGAGGACGACGGC
>JBBRHS010000496.1:0-2010 GCA_038222385.1 Acidimicrobiia bacterium | reverse complement strand
CCGCCAGCGCGACCTCGACGTCGGGGTGGCCCCGGGCGTCGGCACCGTGGGCCGCCATTGCCGCCAGGAACGCCCGGGCCGGCTCGGCGTAGGCCACCAGGGACTGCGCGAGGACCTCGGGGAGTCGGAACCGGGCTGCGTACCCCGGGGTCGCCCCCTCGAGGACCTCCGTCCCGGCGGACGTCTCGACGTGCAGTGGCCCGAGGTAGTCGTCCTCGGTCCAACAGAAGGCGTCCTCGAGCAGAACCTCGAGCCGACGGGTCGAGGGCCGGGTCATCACCTGGTGCCAGACCGACACGAGGGTCGCGACGGTACCGTCGGCGTAGGCGAAACCGGCGTTCACCGCGTCTTCGATCCCGGGATGGGAGAAGTGCGACGCCGTGCGCGCGGTGACCTGCTCCGGGTCGCCGAGGATCCACCGGAGGACGTCGACGTCGTGCACCGAGTGCTCGATCAGCGCGCCACCGCCGGCCTTCGCCACGTCGGACCGCCAGGTCGAGCCGTACATTCCCTGGTTCGGGAAGTACTGGTCGTCGCGCAGCGTGACCGCCATCGGGCGGCCGTACCGACCGCTCGCGACGATCTCGGCCACGTTGGCGAAGACCGGCGCGTGCCGCAGGACGAGGCCGACCTGGTTCGGAACCGTGCGCAGCAACTCGCCAACCGCTTCGCATTCGTCGAGTGTCGGAGCGAGGGGCTTCTCGCAGAACACCGGCATCCCGCGCTCGACCGCGGCCTCGACCGCGACACGGTGCGCCGACGTCCAGGTGCAGATCCACGCGACGTCGGCACCGTCGCACGCCTCGTTGATCCCGGCGACCGGCGTGGCGCCGTGCGGGGTGGCCATCTTCTCGGCGCGAGCGACGTCGGGGTCGTAGGTGGTGACGACCCGCGCCTCGATCTCGCCGACGTCGAGCAACTGCTTCAACGCGAACGAGTGGACCGTGCCGATGTGGCCACAGCCGATGAGTGCGATCCGCATCAGTCGGTTCCTCCGGAGCCCGGTCCCCACGGGGTGCCGCGCCGACCGATGCGCATCCCGCCGCCGTCGAGGAGTGTCGCCGGGCCGAGCGCGTCGTCGCCGAACCGCTCCCGCACCCCGTCGACGGCTTCCTCGAGCGCGCGTCGGTTCGGGCCGACGGCAGCTGTTCCACCGGCGGTCGGCCCTCCACCGGCGCCGAACGGGAGGGTGGTCTGGACCGACGTGCCGTCGACCAGCTGCTGGGCCGAGACGCCGAGGAGCCGGACCCCCGGGGCACAGTCGACGTCGTCGAGCAGGGTGCGGGCCTCGGTCTGAATGTCTCGCGCGAGGTCGGTCGGTTCGGGGAGCGTGTGCGACCGGGTGATCGTGCGGAAGTCACCGAACCGCACCTTCAGTTGGACGGTGCGGGTGGCCTTCCCCGACGTCCGCAGTCGCATCGCGACGCGTTCGCTCATCCGCACGACCTCGCGCGCCAGATCGGCCCGGTCGGTGAGGTCGTGGGCGAAGGTCTCTTCGTGTCCGATCGATTTCACCGCTCGCTCGGTCTCCACCGGTCGGGTGTCGTCGTTGCGGGCCAGGGCGTGGAGGTGCCGACCATGGGCGTCGCCGAGCGCGGCGACGAGCGCGGGCGCGGGGATCGCGGCCAGCTCGCCGATCGTGTGGACCCCGAGGCCCTCGAGCCGGGCGCGCGTCGCGGGACCCACGCCCCAGAGGCGCTCGACCGGCAGCGGGTGCAGGAACGCCAACTCGGTCCCCGGTTCGACGACGAGGAGCCCGTCGGGCTTGGCGAGGTCGCTCGCCAACTTGGCCAGGAGCTTCGTGGTCGCCACACCCACCGACGCGACGAGGCCCGTCTCCTCGCGGACATGGGCCCGGATGGTCGCCCCGGCTTCGGGGCCGGAACCGTGGGTCCGGCGCACGCCCGCCACGTCGAGGAAGGCTTCGTCGAACGCGATCGGCTCGACCAGTGGCGTGTAGGACCGCAGGATCGCCATCACCTGTGCACTCGCGGCCGAGTACGCGTCGAA
>JBBRHS010000495.1:0-2020 GCA_038222385.1 Acidimicrobiia bacterium | reverse complement strand
CGTCGACCATCATCAGCTCCTCGACGCCGCCGGGCGCGTGGATGGCGGCGTCCCAGTCGACGATCTGGTACTTGCCGGAATCTTGCTCCCGGAGGGCACGAATCTTCGCGTTGAGCCGGCCGGCGAGGGCGGATCCAAAGGACGTGTCGAGAAACGTCGAGATCGTGGTCAGGACGACGCACGGCACGTCGGCAACGGTCTCGATGAGCTGGTCGAGGTCGTCGAGGGCTCCGGCGTAGGTCTCGTGCTGGATCACGTTGTTCGTGCCGAGGTTCACGAACACCGCCGAAACCGGCCCGTCCCGGCGTAGGGCTTCCCGCAGGGGCGGCAGCATCTCGTCGATCCGCTGTCCGTTCTCGGCGATGATGCGCGTCTCGTACTGCCCGTCGAGGGCGGTACGGATGTTCGCGGTCGCGAGGACGATCAACGAGTCGCCCACGCCCAGGACCCGCGGGGTCGATGGCGGGCTCGTCTTGTCGGACGACGAGCAGGCCGCGAACGCGACGACCAGGAACGCGACCAGTATCAGCGGTATGCGGGGCCCCGCGCGGTCACCATGATCCGGACACCGAGCGCGGGAGCTCCGGGCCGGCCGGATCATGCCCGGAAGGGATCGGCGACGACCTCGGTGTCGACGAGGAAGTCGAGCAGGCCATCGGTGAGCGTCAGCTCGACGAGCTCGACGACCGGAACCCAGCGGACCTCGGCGGCGTCGTCGCCGGCGCGCGGTGCCACGTCGGGATCGAAGACGTGCACGAGGAAGTCGAGGATGACGAAGTGGTACGGCTCGGGATCGTCGCCGATGCGCTCGACCCACCCCAGGAACTCCTCGACCACGACTTCGAGGCCGGTCTCCTCGAGCATCTCCCGCACGAGCGCTTCCCGCAGGTCTTCACCGAACTCGACCCGGCCGCCCGGCAGCGACCAGCTCCCTGCCGCGGGTCCGTGCCCCCGGCGCACGAGCAGGAGCTCGTCGTCGCGGCAGGCGACGCCGCCGACCGCGACCTCGACGACTCCGGTCACCGCTTCGTCTCGCTCACGGCGTCGGCTTGTGGTGCATGACGAGCGCGCGGGCGGTGAAGCCCGACTCCTCGAAGAAGTTCTTGGCGGCGCGATGCCCGGGGAGCACCAGGGCGTCGATCCCCACGCAGTCGTGATCGGTGCAGAACGCGACGATGCGTCCGACCATCGCCTCCCCCACGCCGACGCTGCGGGCTTCGGGGTGCACGAACAGGTCGGTGATGATGCCGAGCACTCCCCCGTCGCGGAACGTCTCGAGCAGGACCACGCCGAACCCGACGACGACGTCGTGCACGGTACCCACCACGACGAACGTGTCGTCGCGACCGAGTAGGTCTCCGTAGGCGGCGTCGTAGGGACCGTCGCGCCGCTCGCGTCGGGACCAGATCGCCCCACCGCGCGTCGGTTCGAGCTCGTCGAGCAGCAGGTGCGCGAGGCGTGCGATCTCGCCGATGTCGTCGGCGCGCGCCGCGCGTGCGTGCTCCATTACTGGCGAAGCTGCGCGATCTTCCCGAGGATCGTCCGTCGGTTGCGATGCGCACTCTCATAGGCCCCGACGGTCTCGAGATCAGCGTCGACGAGACCCTCGAGCCGACCGACGACCTGACTGGCCGACAGTCCGTCGTAGTCGGGAATCGGGAGATCAGAGGCGGGCGGTGCCGGAGGCGCTCCGGAGGCGGGTGTCGCCGGCATGGTCGGCGCGGTCGGCGGTGAGGCCCGATGGCCGTTCGTGCCGGTCGAGACCTTTCTTCGCGGCTGCCTCCCGGATGCGGGGCCGGGGCTCGCGGCCGGGGCGGCCGGTGCCGAACCGCGGGCCGCGAGCGAACCGAGTGTCGACTCTGCGGTGGCCTTGGCGGTGGCGACGCCGCCTTCGACCCGCCGCTTCACCTCCGGCGCGCCGAAGCGGACTGCGAACCGTCCGACGGTCTTGGCCTGCGTGACCTGCTGCGCCGCAAGCTCGTGGCGCAGATCGATCTCGGACCGGCCCCGGGCGACGAAC
>JBBRHS010000494.1:0-2032 GCA_038222385.1 Acidimicrobiia bacterium | reverse complement strand
ACCCAGGTGTCGAGGTGCTTGAGGGCAGCCTGGAACTGCCAGTGGTGCGAACCCGAGTTCATGGTCTTGGCGCACCCGAACACGTCGACCGGGTTCCGCATGAGATTGAACATCTGGATGGCACCGGCGCCGTCGCCGATGTCGTTGAAGCCGACGAGCGACGTGTAGGTGTCGGCATGCGACGTGCCGGCGAGCTCCCAGGCCCGGAACATCGCGGTGTCGGGTTGACGGGTGAGGAGGTTCGAGGAGATCACGTCGCCCTCGGCCTGCACGACCATCACCGGGACGTCGAGGTCGTCGCGGATCGGTGCCGGCGCAGGGAACGGGATCGACGGGAGCGGCGACTGGCTGATGGAGGAACCACCGGTCCCCCGGCTGTGCACCATGAAGCCGTCGTAGGCGTTCTCGAGCGGCTGGACGCCGTCGATGTAGGTGACCAGCCGACTGGCGGACTGCGACTCGCCCATCGCCAGGACCTGCTCGGGCACGAGACCGCCGAGCACGTTGCCGGCCCCGTCCCGCACACGCTCGCCGGCGTGGGTGAAGATGTCGTACGAGTAGCTGTCGCCGGGATGGACGAGGGTGTCGTACCGCGTGTTCGGGCCCGCGATCAGGGCGTTGACCCCCACTGTCTGGGCCGACACACCGACCCAGGCCGCGCCACTGCGGACGATCTCGTTGTGGCCCATGACCCAGTCGGTCGGGATGTCCTGGCCTGCGGTCACGTTCATCCACTCGACGAACACGGTCCCGTTGAAATCGGCGGCGTCGGCTGGACGCATCACGACGAGGCGGGTCCGGTATGCCCCCGACTCCACGCGCGGCACCGGTGCGAGCTGCAGCTTCCCGTCGGTGCCGATCGGCGAAGCCAGCTGGTAGCTCTGCGCGATGCCGGTCATGTAGTACTCCGACTTCTGGTACCCGACCTGGGGGCCGTCGTAGACGCCGATCAGCGTGACCCCCGGCCCGCCGGTCACCGGGCCCTGGATGCACGACGCCGCGACCAGCAGCACCACCACTGCGCCGATCCAGCGAACGCCCGCGATCCTTCGCTTCGTGCCCCGCATGATTCCCCCCTGGTCCATAAAGGGCCGAGTCTTCCCGCTCGGGACGACTCCGTCAAAGCACCCGGCTCCCGTCGCATCGTCAATACACTGCTCCGATGCCGACCATCATCGAGCCGACGGTCCCGACGACGCCTCCCACCGGCGCCGCCGCGCCGCCCCAGACGCGAACGCCACGGGACGAGGGCATCGAACACATGGTCGCCGCCACCATCCGCCTGCTCGCGGTACGCGACCCCGACCAGATCACGGTGCGCGACGTCGCGGCGGAGTCGGGCCACCACCACCGGTTCGTCCAGGCGTGGTTCGGGGGCAAGGTCGGCCTCTTCCGGGCCGCGTTCGACCGGCTGAACGTCGAAGCCGCCGACCGGATCCGCGACACGTTCGTGTCGGATCGCGGCTTCGCGGCCGACGTCCTCGCGAGCGCCCGCCTGATGAATTGGCTCGTCGCCGCCGAACCCGGCGCGCTCGACGGTCCGCGCCCGACCCCGATCATCGACCAGGTCGTCGAGCAGTACCGCCTCCGGTACGGCCTCGACCACGACACCGCCCGACTCATGACGCTGCGGCTCGTCGGCGCGGCACTGGCGGCGATGCTGTTCGCGGGACCCCTCGGGCTCGAACCCGACGACGTCCCCGAGCTCGCCCACCTCGAGGTCGAGCTCGCCACCCTCCTCGCGGCGTCGCGCTCCGCCCCCGCCTGATCAGGCACGGTTCGCCTACTGGCGCGACATCGTCTCTCTCGCCTCGGCCCCGTCGGTGTCGGGTGTCCGTTCCGAGACCAGTTGGATCTCGACCTGTTCGAGCGTCCCTTCGAACGGGAAGGCGTGGTCGTAGCGGTCGCTCACCGGCGAGCCGTGGTCGTGACCCACGCTCGGTCCCAGGCTCGAGATGATGCGCATCACGAACGGCACGTCGAGCGCGCCGCACTCCACGTCGTCGATCACGAGCGTGGCCCGGCCGCCCTT
>JBBRHS010000493.1:0-2045 GCA_038222385.1 Acidimicrobiia bacterium | reverse complement strand
CGCGGTGGTACGCCATCGCCAGCGCTTCGGCGAAGCGCTTCGCCTCGGCGTACACCGAGCGGGGCCCGACCGGGGTCGCGTTGCCCCAGTAGGTCTCCTGCTGTGGGTGCTCGAGCGGGTCCCCATAGACCTCGCTCGTGGAGGCGAGCAGGAACCGCGCCTCGGCCCGGTGCGCGAGGTCGAGCGCGTGCCGGGTGCCGTCGGAACCGACCGCGAGGGTCTCGAGTGGTCGAGCCAGGTACTCGGGCGGACTGGCCGCGCTCGCGAAATGGAGCACCGCGTCGACCGAACCCTGGACCGGGATCCCATCGATGACGTCGTGCTCCAGGAGCGTGAATCCGGGCGCCTCGAGGTCGGCGACATGGTCGGCACGTCCGGTGGAGAGATCGTCGACCGCGACGACGTCCCAGTCGCGGTCGCGGAGTGCCCGACAGAGATGCGACCCGACGAACCCCGCGCCCCCGGTGATGACGGCCCGGGCCATCAGCGTCCGAACATCAGCGACCGACGCCGACGTACGTGAACCCGAGGCGTCGCATCGCCGCCGGATCGAGGAGGTTGCGGGTGTCGACGATGGTCGATGTCGCCATCGCCTCGGCGACGCGGTCGAAGTCGAGCCACCGGAGCTCGTCCCACTCGGTGAGCACGACGAGGACGTCAGCGTCCCGGCACGCCTCGTAGGGATCGGCCACAATGCGGAGGGACGGCACGAGGACCTGCGTCGCGTCGGACGCCGACGGGTCGTACGCGCGGACATCGGCGCCCTCGGCGGCGAGACGGTCGGCAATCGCTACCGCTGGCGAGTCGCGGAGGTCGTCGGTGTTGGCCTTGAAGGTGAGCCCCCATACCGCCACCTGCGCCCCGTCGAGCGGCGCGCCGTGGGCCGCCTTCACCTTCTCGACCATCCGATCGCGCTGGACCTCGTTGACCTCGATCGCGCCCCGCAGGAGACTGAAGTCGTAACCCGCCTCGCGCGACGCGTACAGGAGCGCCGCGGTGTCCTTGGGGAAGCACGAACCACCCCAGCCGGGACCGGGCTGGAGGAACTCGAACCCGATCCGCGGGTCGTAGCCCATCCCGAGTGCCACGCTGCGCACGTCGGCACTGACGGATTCGCACAGGTTCGCGATTGCGTTGACGAAGGAGACCTTGGTCGCCAGGAACGCGTTCGACGCGTACTTGATGACCTCGGCCGATGCCGCGTCGGTGACGACCACCGGCGCCTGGACGCCCTTGTACAGCTCGAACACCCGAACCGCGACCGCGGGATCGTCGGCGCCGACCACGATGCGGTGCGGGTGCAGGAAGTCGGCGACGGCCGTCCCCTCGCGGAGGAACTCGGGGTTCGACACCACCCGGACATCGCCGGGAGCGCCGGACTCGCGGAGCTGACGGTCGACCCGACGGGTCGAGCCGACCGGCATCGTCGACTTGTTCACGACGACGGCACCGGCACGGAGCACAGGCGCGATGTCTCGAGTCACGTCGTCGACCGCGCTGAGATCGGCCGCGCCCTCGTCGCCATGCGGTGTCGGCACGCAGAGGAAGACGAACTCGGCCCCGGTCGCGGCAGCCGCGGCTCCGACCTCGAACGACAACCGACCGCTCGCGAGGCCGGCCTTCACGAGCTCGGGCAGCCCCTCCTCCAAGATCGGGATGTCACCCTTCGCGAGCCGTTCGACGCGATCGGCGTCGATGTCGACGCACACCACGGTGTGCCCGAGATGCGCCAGGCACGCCGCCGTGGTGATCCCGACGTACCCCGCCCCGACGACACCGATGGCGCTCATCGCGCGCCGATCCCCGACCGGCGGCTCAGCACGGAGGCGTGCGCGGCGCAGGCTCTCCGAGCTGGTTCTGGTTGCTGATCGGCGCGGGTGTCGCCTCCTCGGCAACCGGCGTCTCGACCCCGGGAACCGTCGTCGGCACCGTGATCGTCGTCGGATCGATCGGCGTCACGATCGACGCGAAGTTGGTGCCCAGCACGAGTGCCACGTCGGCGCCCTTCAGGTCAGGGTCCGCGACGAGCCGAGCGCTCGGGCTCA
>JBBRHS010000492.1:0-2058 GCA_038222385.1 Acidimicrobiia bacterium | reverse complement strand
GAGGGTGCCCGGGTCGCGGTGCTCGACATCGACGGCGATTCCGCGGCGGTCGTCGCCAAGGAGGTCGACGGGCACGCCTACAGCGTCGACGTCACCGACTACGAAGGCCTCGAATCGGCCCTCCACGACGCTGCCGAGGCGATGGGTGGCCTGTCGCTGCTCTTCAACAACGCCGGGACCGGCACGATCGGCCACATCCACGAGACCGCACTCGACGAGTGGTCCCGACTCATCGCCGTCAACCTCACCGGCGTCTTCCACGGCTTCCGGGCCGGTGTCCCGCTCATCCGGGCGACGGTCGGTGAGGCCGGCGGCGGCGCGATCGTGAGCACGTCGTCGATCAGCGGGACCCGCCCCGCGGCCGGCGAGGCCGCCTACTCGGCCGCGA
Source organism: Acidimicrobiia bacterium (assembly GCA_038222385.1). Lineage (GTDB taxonomy): Bacteria > Actinomycetota > Acidimicrobiia > IMCC26256 > JANYLB01 > JANYLB01. Next base: position 1,670 of record JBBRHS010000492.1, on the reverse strand, counting down.
AGGCCGGCGTCGCGGCGATGACCGCCAACGCCGCGCTCGAGTACGGGCCCGGCATCCGCGTCAACGCGGTCGCGCCCGGCATGATCCGCACCGCGCTCACAGCACCGCTGCTCGCAGGGTTCCCCGACCTCGAGGACCGCTACGAGCAGGCCACCCCGGTCGGGCGTCTCGGCGAACCCGAAGACATCGCCGATGTCGTCGTCTTCCTCTGCTCCGACCAGGCCCGCTTCATCACCGGTCAGAACATCGTGATCGACGGCGGCATGACATTGCACGGCTCCGGCATCGACGGCATCCTCGACCAGGTCAAGAAGCTCCTCGCCACCACCTGACCCCCGTCCCTCAGGCGAGCGTGCGGTCGAGGTTGCGGTGGAGGTTGACGATCCGGGCCTCCTCGCCACTGAGGGTGAGGTGGGTGAAACCGGGTTGGTGGAGCCCGCGCTGCACCCGTTGCAGGGTCGCGACGTCCTGGTCGATCACGAGACCGAACGGCACCTGACCGGGCTCGAGCTCCAGGTCGGTCGGGCGGGTGCGGAGCGCGCCGGATGCCTTCCGTTCGAACGCGAACATGTCGAAGGTGCAGTCGTCCGGGGTGTCACCGGGGCGCGACTTCGCGATCTGGAGCAGGTCGGGGAACGCGATGATCGTCGTGTTCGGGAAGAGGTTGTACTGCTGCATGTTGAGGATCCGGTCGACGTCGAGGCCGGTGAGATCGACGCCCTGCGTCGCGGCGGTGGCGACGACCCGAGCCGCGAGCACGTCACGCACCGAGCCACCGTCGGGTATCGGCGGGACCGCACCGGGATCCGCGTCGAGCGCGAGACCGATGCGGGTGCCCATCACCCGGACGAACGCGTCCCACGTCTCCTGCGGCGTCGCGCCACCGCGCAGGCGCGGGCTCGCCATCCCGTACGGCTGCTCCAACTTGCCGTGTCGGTCCCAGAGGTGTTGGGGCGAGTTGACGTCGTCGGTCATCGCCAACATCTCGGGGTGGATCCCCTGCACGTGGTACGTCTCGCTGAACCCGTCGATCGCGGCCTTCCAGTTGCACGGCAGCCGCAGCGCGATGTTGTAGGTGCAGTGGAAGTCTTCGAGGCCCATCCACGCGCTGTCGTCGGGCACGCCCTCGAGGACCGCGTCGAGCGGCTCGGCGCCAGGATCGGGGTCGGCGTTCACGAACACGAGCGGACCCCAGGTGCCGACCCGCGCCGGGAACAGCGGGAAGTCGTCGTTGCGCAGCGCCCCGAAGCCCTTGCGTGACGGCACCTCGCGCAGCCGACCGGTGAGGTCCCACGCCCAGCGGTGGTAGCTGCACCGCAGTTCGGTGAGTCCGCCGCCCGCGCCCTCGCACAACGTGTTGCCACGGTGCCGGCACACGTTCTGGAACGCGCGCAGCTCACCGTCGTCGCCCCGCACGATCACGATCGACAGCCAGCCGACGCGGTACTCGAAGTAGTCGCCGACCTCGGCGAGGTGGTCGACCGTGCAGGCGACCTGCCAGACCCGCGGCCAGAGCCGTTCGTGCTCCCGGGCCGCCCACTCGGGCGAGGTGTACCGCTCGGCCGGGATCCGCACCGGTTCGCTGACCGGAGTCACGCTCGCGATCGTGCGACCGACCGGTGCATCGTCGGCGAACACGCCGCTCTTCCCCCCGGATCGCTCCATGTCTC
>JBBRHS010000491.1:0-2081 GCA_038222385.1 Acidimicrobiia bacterium | reverse complement strand
GATCATGTTCTTGTCGAACGTCTCTTCCATGAGCTCGCGCGCTTCGGGCTCCATCCACGTGCTCACGAACGTCGCGAGGTTCAGCCGCGCGTTGCCGTCGAGCATGAGCTCGTCGTGGATCATCTGGCGGGCGGTGTCGGGCCGCATGCCGCCGGCCGGGAGCGCGTGTCGGGGGATGTCGTGCGACTCGCCGCTCCGGGCGAAGATCGGATCCGCGTCGCCGATCGGGGAGGTCTTCGACGGCGTGCGCTTGCGGGCTGTCTTCGCGAGCGTTGCCTTCTTGTGGAGTGCCATGGTGCCCTCTCGGTGGGAACGAATGCCGCTGGGGTGGCGATTCGTCGCAGGCTAGCGAGCCGGACCTCGGGAACGGATCCAGGGATAGTGTCGGCCGCGTCGCCTCCCGAGGGGAACCACCAGAGTGGATGATCTCGCTGCACTCGACGCCACGGGCCAGGCGGAGCTGGTGCGCAACGGCACGGCCGGCCCGCTCGAGCTGACCGACGCTGCGATCGCCCGCATCGAGGCGCTCCAGCCGACGCTGAACGCGCTCACGACCGACCGGTTCGACCGGGCCCGGGCCGAAGCAGCGTCACCCGACCTCCCCGACGGCCCGTTCCGCGGGGTCCCTTTCCTGTTCAAGGACCTGGCCTGCTCGTTCGAGGGGGAACCGGCGTACGAGGGGATGCAGGCACTGAAAGACGCCGACCACCGGGCGCCGGTCACGACCAACCTCGCCCGCCGTTTCCGCGCCGCCGGCCTCGTGGTGCTCGGCAAGGCGAGCACACCCGAGCTCGGGATCATGCCCACCACGGAGCCGACCTCGTACGGCCCCACCCACAACCCGTGGGACGTCACCCGCACCCCCGGCGGGTCGAGCGGTGGCTCAGCGGCTGCGGTGGCGAGCGGGATGGTGCCCGCCGCGCACGCGAGCGACGGTGGCGGTTCGATCCGGATCCCCGCGAGCTGCTGCGGCCTCGTGGGGTTGAAGACATCACGCGGCCGGGTTTCGCTCGGTCCCGTGCAGGGTGAGCTCTCGCGGTTCCTCTCGGTGCAGTTCACCGTGACGAAGAGCGTGCGCGACTGCGCCGCGCTGCTCGACGTGGCTGCGGGAGCGGAGGTCGGCGACCCGGTGCTCGCCCCGTCGAATGCGCGCCCGTTCGTCGACGAGGTCGGTGCCGATCCGGGCCGGCTGCGGGTCGGCGTCATGACCACGATGCCCGAGACCGGCGAGCCGGTGCACCCCGACTGCGTGGCCGCTGCGGAACGCGCCGCCAGGTTGCTCGAGACGCTCGGTCACCACGTCGAGATCTCACACCCGGCCGCGTGTGACGAGCCCGACCGCATCTCCGCGTTCATCCCGATCTGGGCGACGCTCGCGGCATCGAACCTCGATGCTTACGGCGCCGCGCTCGGTCGCGAGCTCACCGCCGACGACGTCGAACCGCTCACCTGGTGGCAGGCCGAGCACGGTCGTTCGCAGCGCGGCACCGACTTCCTCGACGCGATCACGAAGATGCAGGCCTTCTCCAGGCGGGTGCTGCAGTGGTGGGCCGACGGGTTCGACCTGCTGCTCACTCCGACGTTGGGTGAACCCCCGCTCGAGCTCGGCGTGCTCCAGACGCCCGAGAAGCCGCTGCGGGGGTACGCCCGGTCGGGCTCGTTCACGCCGTACACGCCGGTCGCGAACCAGACCGGCCAACCCGCGATCTCACTCCCCCTCCACGAGAACGCCGACGGACTCCCCATCGGTGTGCACCTCGTCGCCGCGTACGGCCGCGAAGACCTGCTGTTGCGAGTGGCATCCCAACTCGAAGCCGCCGACCCGTGGTCGTCCCGCCGACCGCCGGTGTTCGCGTGAGCACGATCCGAGTCGGCGGGGGGCAGGGGTTCTACGGTGACACGCCGAGCTCAGTCGCGGGGCTGCTCGACGACGGGATCGACTACCTCTGCCTCGAAGCGCTCGCGGAGCTCACCCTCGCGATCCTGCAGAAGGACAAGCAGCGCGACGAGTCACGCGGCTACACGCGCGACCTCCCGCGCTACCTCGGCGCCGCGCTCCCCGCGATCGCGGCCGGACGCAC
>JBBRHS010000490.1:0-2087 GCA_038222385.1 Acidimicrobiia bacterium | reverse complement strand
GGAGCGGTCATCGCGCGGCTACCGCGGAGTGCGTTCGGTCAGCTCGATCACGTTGCCGTCGGGATCGCGGTACCGGGCCGACGTCCTCCAGGGCTGCGCCTTCGGTTCGTGGACCACCTCGACGCCCGCCGCGATCGCGCGAACGCCACGAGGGTGGGGTCCCGGTTCCGGCATCGCAACAGCATGCCCCACGCTGCCGTCCGGTCAACCGGTCGATTCGCGCTCGCGGTCGAGCCGTGCCGTCACGAGCGCGAGCAGTTCGTCGACCGGAAGCAAGCTGTCCAGCTCGACGTCGACATCCTGCGGGCGGATCCAGGCGCGCCGTGACCCTTCGACCTGCTCCAGGTCAGCTCGTGCCATCCAGGAATCGCGCGGTCCCGGCCCTCGATTCGTTCCCGCCCTGGAGTCCCGTCACCAGGACAAGCACCACGTCGGCCTGCGTCATGACCCCGCTCCGCGCACCCCAACAGGATGCACCATCAGGGTCGCGAGGCGACCCGGAGTTCCACGGTCCTACCGCTTGGCGGAGGTGTTCACCTTGTCCGGTGCGATGCGGAGGATGAGCCGACCATCCGGGCCGATGGGGTTCGCGTAGTCCGTGCCCAGGTACTTGTTCGAGAGCGCGTCGATGTGGGCGCGGGCCTCGTCGCCCGCAACGGTGCCGACCACGTGGCCCCGGACCTCGGCCCAGTCCCACGGGTCGACGGCGGAGTGGATGAGCACCGTGATGCGTGGATCCTTCGAGACGTTGCGGCTCCGCTGCCGCTGCGGCTCGGTGTTGACGAGGATCACCTCGCCATCGGTGTCGACCCAGGTGAGCAGGGCCTGCGGCTGCCCGTCGGGCATCAGCGTCGCCACGGTCGCCAGGTTCTTGCCCTTGGCCAACCGGATCACATCGTCGTCGAGGGGCATCGCCACATCCTTCTCCGCTGTCGGTTCCAGTCGTCGATCGACCGTCACGGGTCACAAGCGCGATCGGCCCCGACGTATGCCGCTCGACGCGAGGTCTGCACCGTGAGTCCCGGTATGCGGGACGGAGCGTTCAGACCTCCGAGGTTCGGGCGGGACGCGGGGCGGGTAGGCGCCGGGCTACTTCTTGGCGGACTCGAAGTAGGGGTTGGTGCCGCCGGCGTGGTCGGTGACGTCGACGATCTCGGCGATCTCGGGGACCGCGTCGATGATCGCGACCTCGATGCCCTGGCTGAGGGTTGCGGCGGCCATACCGCAACCCTGACACCCGCCGCTCAGGCGCAGGTAGGCGATCGGCTCGTCGACGGCGACGAGGTCGGCCCGGCCGCCGTGCGACGCGATCTGCGGGTTGATCTCCTGCTCGAGCACCTCGAGGATCCGCTGCGCGACCGGGCCGCTCAGGTCACCCTCGGGAGTGGGCACCGCGGGTGCCGGCGGCGGCGGGCTGTTCGGGTTCTGGAGCACCATCCCCCCGCCCGCGAGATCGAGCGTGGAGCCACGGACCCTGTCGACGCTCTCGACCGGGACGACCACGCTGAGGTCGTCGTGGGCCTGGATCGCGTCGTCGGCGGCCGCTTCGTCGATGCGACGGAAGTACATGTCGTAGGTGTAGGCGTCGCCCTGGACGCCGCTCACCTCGAGCCACAGGGCGAGCGTCGTGGGATCGGGCTCACTCGTGCGGACCTCGAGGATCTTCGCCCGGGCGGCATCGGTGACGGTGACCAGTGCTTCTGCCATGGGGTCATGATACGCCCATGCGACGAGTCCTCCTCATCCTGCCCTCCGCGACCTACCGGGCCCCCGATTTCCTCGCCGCGGCCCGGTCGCTCGGGGTCGAGGTCGTGCTCGCCTCCGAGACGGAGCAGACCATGGCTGCGGCGATGGGCGACCGGGCGCTGGTCCTCCCCCTCGACGATCCCGACGCCTCGGCGGCCGCCATTCTCGCCCTGCACGGCCGGAGCCCCGTCGACGCCGTCGTCGCGGCCGACGACGGCGGGACGCTGATCGCGGCGATGGCCTCGTCGGCGCTCGGATTCGCCCACAACCCGCCCGAAGCGATCGCCACGACCCGCGACAAGCTCGCGATGCGACGCGCGTTCGCGGCCGCCGGTGTCCCC
>JBBRHS010000489.1:0-2087 GCA_038222385.1 Acidimicrobiia bacterium | reverse complement strand
GAGCCTGCGTGGCCGCGTGCCCCAACAGCGCGGCCCAGCTCTTCACCGCGGCGAAGGTCGCTCACCTCAACCTGCTCCCGCAGGGTCAGCCCGAGCGCTGGAACCGGGTGCAGAACATGGTCGACACCATGGAGGACTACTTCGGGTCATGCACGAACCACGGCGAGTGCGAGAAGGCGTGCCCGAAGGAGATCAGCATCGACTTCATCGCCATGCTGAACAAGGACTACCTCAAGGCGCAGTGGAAGAACCGCAGGCTCGAGTCCCAACGCGGCTGACGCTTCCCCCGTTGGTGCGATTGCCCACCCTATGGGGCGCACAATCGCACCAACGCTCGATCAGCTCGGGGTTGGGAACTGGATGTACTCGTCGATGATGAGGAGCGCGAGCTCTCTCGACGGCGGGGTCTCACCGTCGATGCGGCCGCGGGCACGGAGATCGTCGACGAGGCGGGCGACGATCCAGTCGAGCTCGAGGTCGTCGGCGTGGTCGCGCCAGGCGTCGCGCTCGGCGTCGTCGGCGAAGCAGTAGGCCTTCCAGCTCACGGAGAACCGCAGCTCGTCCCACTCGTATGACGCGATCGTCTCGTCGCCGTCGTGCACGGCCCACCGGCCGTCGCCCAAGAAGTCGAGGGTCATGCCCGGTTGCAGTGCGGCGACGTCGTCGTCCGGCGAATCGACCGGTTCCACACCGTGGAACACCGTGTCGGTGTCGAGCACGAGCGCGGTGTCGGCCGTGACCTTACGGACCGCGCCCGGGGCCATCGGGCCGTCGGGCCAGAACGCGAACTCGCCGCCGTGGGCATCGTGGAACCACGCGACGCCGGTGGCGATGGGCATGCGGTACTCCTCGAACAGACCCGAGTGGCGCATCGCAACGAGCAGCCACTGCGGCGTCCGCTTGCGGTTCGCGCCGCGGAACTCGGGAACGTCGGTGTGCACCGCGAGCTCCTGGCCCGGAACCATGAAGTTCGCGAAGACGATCGTGGGCTCGACGACCGGGCGACCGTGCACCTCCCGGGCCGCGTCGATGAATCCCTCGTGGAACAGGAACGGCTCGATCCCGTCGATCAGCTGGGTCGTGCCGTAGGCGTACTCCTCACGGAAGTAGTTGGTGCGCGCCGCGAGGCGGGCGACGGGTTCGTCGCGCCGACGGCGCCCGCCGGACCGGAGGTGGTTGAGCACCGCGTCGTGCCGTTGGGTGAGCCCGTGTCCGATCTCCGAGTCGACGTGTTCCTGGGAGTACATCCCGTAGCGACCGAAACGCTCGCCGAGCGCGATCATCGCCGAACCGGCGTCGCCGAAGAGCGGATCGATCTCAACGAACGCCGATGCGGCCATGGACCGACGCTAGCCCTCAGAGATCGACGATCTCCACGGTGTCGAGGTTGCGGAACTGCGCCCCGTTGCCCGCTGCCTCCATCATGAGTCCCGCGTACTTCTGGGTCTCGGGAAGGTTCGAGTTGGCCATCGCCTCCTCGTACGACGGGAACTCCACGAGCATCAGGTAGGTACCGGGTCGGTCGTGGTCCTCGGCGAGGATCCTCCGGCTCGCGCTGCGCTTCCCGGTGCTGGCGGCCTCCCACTCCTGGCCGACGGAACGGACCCCGTCGATGTTGTCGGTCTCGAACTCGATGATCTGCACGAATCCCATGACACCTCCGTCGTTCGGATCTCACCGACGAGCGTGCGCCTCGAACGGCCGCTCGTCAACCGGGTCGCTCTCCGACGACAGCACCGAGGACCGCATAGCCTGCCCGTCGTGCAGGAACACCACTACTCCATCGACCTCGACGCACCGGTCGAGGAGGTGTGGGACCTCTTCTGGTACCGCGCGCCCGACCGACCGCAGGGCAAGCTCGGATCGATCGAGATCCTGCATCCCGGCGACGAGATCGGCGAGGGACTCGTGCGCCACTGCACGTTCCCGGTGCCGAGGTTCCTCCTGTCGGGAGGCGTCGGCAAGAGCTGGGAATGGCTGACCGAGGTCAAGCTCCACGAGAGCTGGAAGTACGACGCGATCGGCAAGCCGCTCTGGTCCCGCGCCGAGGGGCGCACCCGGCTCGAGGATCTCGGTGGCGGCCGGAC
>JBBRHS010000488.1:0-2094 GCA_038222385.1 Acidimicrobiia bacterium | reverse complement strand
CCCGCCGCGACGACGCCATCGGCGGCGCGCAGCACACGCCGGGCCGCGAGGTTGGGCCCCAGAACGCGCCCCGGGAGCGTGATCTCGGCACCGTGCGCGACCACGAGGTGGGGCGCGGCATGCAACGACGATCCGACGAGCCCGAGCGGGAGCATCGGGTCGACAAAGATCGTCGCCGCACCGATTACCCGCGCGAGCGCGTCGATCCGGGCCGCGAGACCGGGTCGGGGCAGGAGCACCGGTTCCCGGACGCGAACGATGCGGAACGGCTGCGCGGCATCGAACGCGGCTGCGCCCTCGTACGGCGTGGTCAACACCGTCGCGTCGGGCAGTCGCTTCCACAGCTCGTAGAGGTACGACTGGATCCCTCCGAGCTTCGGCGGGAAGTCGTTCGTCACCAGCAGCGTGCTCATGAAGGCGTGCTCACGGCCGGGAGCCTCGCGCTTTGGCGTCGCAGGACCACCACTCTTGGGGGTTCTGCGACGCCAAAGAGTTCGTCGGGTGCTGCGCTCACGGCGGATCGGGTTCGAGGTACTGCTGGGCGAGCTCGGCGGCTTCGTGGTCGGCCGGGGCACCGGGCCGGGTGCGTGGGTCGATGCCGCTGCGGAGCAGCACGAGTCCCGCGACGGCGAACACCGCACCACCCGCGAACGCACCCCGGTATCCCGCGAACGCGGCGATCGCGCCGAGGACGAACGCGCCCAGGCCCTGCGACAGATCGAAGAAGCTGCTCATCGTGCCGACGACCGAGGCCCGTTCGCTCTCGCTCACCCCGGTCAACGCGAGGGTCATGATCGCGGGATAGAGGAGCGACATCCCCGCCGCGAACACCGCCGTCCCGACTATCAGTCCGACGACGCTCGGCCACGCGGCGATGACCAGCATCCCGAGGGCGCTGACCCCCGTCGCCCACGTCCCGGCCTTGAGCGACCCGAGTCGATCGGGAAGGCGGGCTCCTACGATGCGGATCACGAGAATGAGCGCGCCGTAGAGGAAGAGGACGCCGCTCGAGTCGTCGAGCCCGATGTCGGAGACGTACAGCGGCACGAACGCGGCGAAGCCCGCCAGGCTCACGAGTCCGAGGAACAGCACCAGGCCCGGCGCGAGCGCGGACCGGTTGATGAGCGGCGGCCGCTCCGACTCGGTGGCGTCGGTCCGCAGCGCGACGACGTCGCGCGTGCTCAGGCCGATGACCGCCGCGAGCGCGGCGAGCCCCGCCGACACGAGCCACACCGCGTTGAACCGGTCGTCGCCGAGCAGGGTCTCGCCGAGCGCGGGGCCGAACGCGAGCCCGCCGTAGACGGCGACCGACCAGTAGCTGATCGCCTCACCCCGACGGTCGACGGGTGCGAGGTCGGTGACGAGCGTCCCCGCGCCCACGAAGAACGCGGCCTCGCCGATCCCCCCGAGTACGCGCACCGCGAGCAGCGCGGCGAAGCTCGTCGCGGGAACGTAGAGGACGCCCGACAGCGAGACGATCAGCGCGCCGCCCACGATGAGCGCACGACGACCGAAGCGATCACCGATTCGACCCGCAAGGGGTCGCAGGAGGATGGCGCCGAGAGAGAACGCCCCGACGGCGATCCCCACCGCGACGCTCCCGCCGCTGAGACTGTCCTCGACGTAGAGCGGCACGACCGGGAGCAACATGCCGAGCGCGAGGAAGTACGCGGCGCCCGAACAGATCACGAGCACGAGACGGAGGGTGAGGAGCTTCGCCCGGGGGGCGGGCTCCGGTCCCGCGGCCGGGGAGTGCGCGCTCACAAACGCTCAGTCCGCGGCGCGGGCGTGGGCGAGGGCGTCGGTGAAGCTCGCCCGTTCGGCGATCATGCGGCGGTACTGCATGAGGTGACGCGGCCGACTGAACCCGAGGGCGCCGACGAGCCGGTCGTTGCGGCCGAACAACGCCACGAACTGGCGGTCGTCGAGCTCGCCGTGGGTGATCTCGAGGTCGTCCGACGGCCCGAAGCGGCCCGCGCACTGGATCTTCACGCCGTACTGGTCCGACCACACGAACGGCACCGGAGCGAAGGGCTCGACCGACTCCCCCGCCGCCCGCCGCAGCAGGCTCCGGGCCGCGAACACACCCTGCTC
>JBBRHS010000487.1:0-2095 GCA_038222385.1 Acidimicrobiia bacterium | reverse complement strand
GAGCCGAGGACGCGAGCGTGCCCGACGACGTCTACACCCACGGCCATCACGAGTCGGTGCTCCGGAGCCACACCTGGCGCACGGCCGAGAACTCCGCCGGCTACCTGCTGGCTCACCTCCGTCCCGGCCTGACGCTGCTCGACGTCGGTTGCGGCCCCGGCACGATCACCCTCGACCTCGCCCGTCGGGTCGCGCCCGGCGCGGTCCTCGGGATCGACGCGTCGACCGACGTGGTCCCCCACGTCGAGGTACTCGCCCGCCATTGACGTCCCGAGTTCGGCGCGTTTCGGTCCGCATGCGACCAGAACGCGCCGAACCGGGGGGGAATCGGGCGGGAATCGGAACGAAGTGCGTCAGGGGTGCGCGGCGACGATCCCTGCGACACCCTCGGCGAAGCGGTCGACGTCGTCTTCGGTGGTGTCGAAGCTGCACATCCAGCGCACCATCGACTCGGCCGGGTCCCAGACCCAGAAGAACGACCAGTCCTGCAGGGGCCCGATCGCCGCTGCGGGCAGCCGCGCGAACACCGAGTTCACCTCGGGTGGTCGCACCACGTCGACACCCGGCACCGCCTCCATCCACTCGGCCAGCCGAGCCGCCATCGCGTTCGCGTGCCGGGCGTTGCACAGCCACAGGTCGTCGGCGAGCAGCGCTTCGAACTGGGCCGACACGAACCGCATCTTCGACGGGAGCTGTCCGGCCTGTTTCCGCACGAACCGGGCGTGCTCACCGAGTTCGGGCCGGAGGAACACGACCGCTTCGCCGTACATCATCCCGTTCTTGGTGCCGCCGAACGTGAGCACGTCGACCCCGGTGTCGACCACGAGGCCACGGAGGTCGGAGTCGAGCGCGGCGACGGCGTTCGCGATGCGGGCCCCGTCGACGTGGAGCAACAGGCCGTTGCGGTGTGCGACCTCGGCGAGCGCGGCGATCTCGTCCGGACGGTAGAGCGTCCCGAACTCGGTCGACTCGGTGATCGACACGACCCGCGGTTGGACGTGGTGCTCGTCGCCGAGAAGATGGAGATGGCGCTGCACGTGCTCGGGGAGCAACCGGCCGTCGACGGTCGGCACCTCGATGAGCTTGCACCCGGTGAAGCGCTCCGGTGCGCCGCACTCGTCGACTGCGATGTGCGCGGAGTCGGGGCAGATCACCGCCTGCCACGGGGCGAGCAGACACTGGAGCCCGACGACGTTGGCGCCGGTGCCACCCCAGGTGAACACGACTTCGGGCCCGGAACCGTCGTCGACACCGGTGCCCAACAGGTCGCGGAAGCGGCCGACCGCTCGCGCGGTCCAGTCGTCGGAGCCGTAGGCGAGCGCGTGGCCGACGTTCGCCGCGACGAGGGCGTCCATCACCACCGGATGGACGCCCGCGGCGTTGTCGCTGGCGAAGAGCGTGTCGGGCCGCACGGGCAGGGCTGACATCGCCCGAACCTACCGCCCTGACCTGCCGCGCGGACTTGGTCGGCGACTCAGGCGCGCTATGGAAGCTGTTGCTCTCGTCGAGTTCATGATGGCGACGCTACGCAGCTCGCCTCAGAGGCCGACGAGATCCGTGGAGAGCCGGCTATGGATTCGGCGGCGATCGGTGCGCCCACACCGCGAACAGTGGGTCGCCGCGATGGTCGAGGCCGGTCCGGCGCTCGACGAGGGGCTCGCCCCAACCGTCGGACCGCCGGAAGTACTCGGCCACGATCTCGCAGTGTTCGGCGTCGGAGGTCGCGAGCCACCCCCGGATCGCCTTCGTCGGGAAGCATCGGTTGGAGAACGTGCAGACGAACCGGCCACCCGGTCGCACCACCCGGGCGACGTCGGCGAACACCTCGACCGGTCTCACGAGGTAATCGACCGACACGCAGCAGACCGCGTCGTCGAACCCCTCGTCGGCGAACGGGAGGCACGGATCGACGTTGAGGTCGTGTACCACGGTCGTCGCGGCAGCCGGGTTCGCGGCGAGCTCGGCCGCGTTCATGCCGAGCACCGTCAGCTCGGCGGGCGGCCGACGGAAGTGCGACACCCACGAGCCCATGAGGTCGAGCACGGTGCCGTCGATGGCGAGTTCCTCGTAGAGCGCGCCGACCGCGGCGATTGCA
>JBBRHS010000486.1:0-2107 GCA_038222385.1 Acidimicrobiia bacterium | reverse complement strand
CTACGGCGCGTGCACCGGGTCGTTCAACCAGGGTCGGGAGTACTACTCGGCCAACCAGATCCGGGTGAACAACGGGACGGCGAAACTGGTGGCCGCGCCCGCACCGGTGATGAACAACCCCGCCTGCCGGAACGACCAGTGCACCTACCGCTCGGGCCTGCTCTCCACGGCCCGTCGGAGCGGCAACGACTCGAACTACCTGTACTCGTTCACGTACGGCTACGTGGAAGCACGGCTCAAGTTGCCGCCGCGCACGCCCGGGTTCTTCACCGCGTTCTGGATGCTGCCCGCCAACCCGACGTACAGCTACCGCAGTGAGATCGACATCGTCGAGGCGCTCGGCTACGACCCCACGACCGCGTACATGACGTACCACGGCAAGCCCGACCGCACGGCTCGCCACTCCGTGAACAACGGAACCGGCAACAACGGTGCGTGTGCGGTGAAGGACTACTCGCAGAGCTTCTCCCGCTTCGGCCTCGACTGGCAGCCCGATCACATCGCCTGGTACATCGACGGTGTGAAGTGTGGTGAAACCCGCAACGCAGCCGCGATCGAGAACGGCCCGATGCAGATCATCTTGAATCTCATGGTCGACCATTCGTGGGAGCGCGACTGGGGCCAGGGACTCCAGGACCCGACGCTCACCCGTCAGCTCGAGGTCGACTACCTGCGGGTCTACCAGCAGCAGTAGTGCTTCAGCCGCGGGCTTCGCGGAGGGAGAACGGTGGTGGCGCGATCTTGACCGCGCGGGCCAGCACGTCTTCTGCGCTCACGGGCGGCGCGGTGAACGCCGCGAGGAGCCGCTCCGCGAGCGCGACGAACTCGGCCGGCTCGGCCTCCGGTGCCTCGGCGGCCGCGCCACCCAACCAGCGTCGGCGGAGGGCGTCGGTACGCTCGAACCGCCGGGCCGCGACGAGCGCGACGGCAACGACGTGCTTGCACGTGCCGCGTCGGTGCTCTGCCGCGTAGAGGCAGTCGCAGCTCCAACGGATCTTCGTGACCACCGGTGGCGCCGGCGTCTGCGGCGCACTCAACTCGACGCGGTAGCGCTCACCCTCGGAACCGAGCACGCGGGCGCGGATGCGGCCTGCGCTCACGCGTAGCTCGGTGACCCGGTTGCGCTTGACGTAGCCGCGACCCCGGGCGAGGACGGCACCGCTGGTGTGATCGAGCACGGCTGCCTGCAGCGATTCCGACAACGCCCGAGACGCTTCGCTCACCGGTGTCGTGTCGTCGCCGACCGCAGTGAGCTGGGCCCCGCCCTCGGGCGGTCGGGCGCCGTCACCGGAACCGGAGCGCGAACGGCGCCGGGAGCGTCGTCGTCGCTTCGTCCCCGATGTCGGGCCCGACGTCGGGCTCGGCTGGTCGAGACTGTTGCCGGGCTCGGGTGCGTTCGGTGACCGGTTGGGGTCGGCGCGGTCGGAGTCGGCGCGGAGGTTGGGATCGGACGCTCCCGACGGCCGACGACGTCGACGACGTGACCGCTTCGACGAGTTCGGTGCGCCCGGAACCCCGCGGTCCGCCCCCGGGTTCGCTCCGCTGGTCCCGTCGGCGTCGGTCACTGGAGGCCGGTGGCGAGATCGGAGTCGAGCTCGACGAGCGCGGCGAGCGCGGCATCGTCGAGCTCGCTGATGAGCTGCTCGGGCGACGACGACACGACGGCGTCGGCCAGGCTGCGCTTCTGGTCGAGGAGATCGGCGATGCGTTCCTCGAGCGTTCCGGGACAGACCAGGGTGTGCACCACCACACCGCGCGTCTGGCCGATGCGCCACACCCGGTCCGACGCCTGGTCTTCGACCGCGGGGTTCCACCACCGGTCGAAGTGGATGACGTGGTTCGCCCGCACGCGGTTCAGGCCGGTTCCGCCGGCCTTCAGCGACACGCACAGGACCGGCGGACCGTCGGGCGCACAGAACCGCTCGACCGCGGCGTCGCGGGCGACCCGGCTCATCTTCCCGTCGAGGTTCTCGACCCCCACGTCGAGCGCGGTCCGGAGGTGCGCGGCCACACGGCGGAGGAACGTCGCGTACTGGCTGAACACGACGACCGCTTCGCCCTCCTCGATGATCTCCGCCGCGAGCTCGACGAGACGGTCGAGCTTGCC
>JBBRHS010000485.1:0-2128 GCA_038222385.1 Acidimicrobiia bacterium | reverse complement strand
CAACGCGGGCACGAGCTTCGACAGGTTCAGCATGAACGGGAAGTTCCACGGAGTGATCGCCCCGACCACACCGATCGGCTCGCGCAGAATCCGCCGGGCACTCCGCATCCCGAAGAACTCGTGCACAGGAAGGTCTTCCTCCCACACCACGCGGTCGGCGGCTTCGATGTCCCACTCCATGTCGTCGATGCAGGAGTCCATCTGCACCGCGTAGGTGAGGAGCCGGGGGGCACCGACCTCGGCGATGATCTGGGGTCGGAGCACCTCGCGGTCCTTGGCGAGCGCTTCCTGGAGCTGGCGCAGGCAGCGCTTGCGCAGCTCCGGGTTCGTCGACCACTCGGTCTCGTCGAACGCCCGCCGGGCCGCGGCGATGGCGCGCTCGGTGTCTTCGGGGCCCGCGTCGGCCACCTGGCCCACGATCTCCTCGGTCGTCGGGTTCAGGTTCCCGTAGGTCTTGCCCGACGCGGCAGCGGTCAGCTCGCCGTCGATCAACAACCGGGACTCGGCCGACTCGATGCTCATCTGGGGCTCCCCTTCACCGTTGGTGGTGTGAGGCTATCCGCCTGACGCCTGCGTCAGCTACCGATGGAGGGTTCTCAGCCACGCCGACGGCGTTAGCGTGAAGTCGTGCGGATCGCCGCCCTCGACCTCGGCAGCAACTCCTTCCACCTCGTCGTCGCCGAGGTCCAGAGCGACGCGACGTTTCTCTCCCTCGTGCGCGAGAAGGAGATGCTCCGGCTCGGCGACGTCGTGAGCCGCGAGGGCATCGTGACCCCCGAAGCGGCCGATGCCGCGGTGCGCACGGTCCGCCGTTTCCGGCTGCTCGCCGAGGCGGCCGGCGCCACCGAGATCCTCGCCTGTGCCACCAGCGCGCTGCGGACGGCGGCGAACGGTGACGAGGTCGTCGCCCGGATCGAGGCCGAGGCGGGGGTCACGGTCGACGTGATCAGCGGACTCGAGGAGGCGCGGCTCATCTTCGGGGCCGTACGCGCCGCGGTCCTGATCGATCCCGGGCCCGCGCTCTGCTTCGACCTCGGCGGCGGCAGCGCCGAGATCATGGTCGGCGACTCCGCCGGGCTCGCCTGGCGGACGAGCGAGCGGCTCGGCGTGGCGCGCCTCTCGGCCGAGTTCGTTCGCTCTGATCCGCTGTCCAAGGCCGACCGACGACGCCTCCGTCAGCACCTCGTCGACGTGCTCGGACCGATCGCGGTCGACGTCGCCCGCTTCGAACCGAAGATGACGATCGGGAGCAGCGGCACCCTCGAGGACCTGGCCCAGATGACCGCGGCCCGGCGGCCCGAGGCGTTGCCGGCCTCGCTCAACCAGCTCACCGTGACCCGCAACGAGTTCCTCGCCCTCCACAAGGACCTCCTCGCGTCGTCGGCGACCGACCGCAAGCACATGGACGGCCTCGAGACGCGGCGCGTCGATCTGATCGTCGCCGGCTCGATGTTCCTCGCCACCGCGATGGAGCTGTTCGACGTCGAGGAGCTGACGGTGAGTGAGTGGGCCCTGCGCGAGGGCATCGTGCTCGACGCGATCGGCCGCTACGACCCCGACGACTGGTCCGACGACCCGCGCGCGATCCGCCGGGCCGCGGTCCAGTCGCTCGCGCGCCGCTGCTCCTGGCCCGAGGAGCACTCGCGACAGGTCGCGGCGCTCGCGCTCGAGCTGTTCGACCAGACCATCGAGCTGCACGGGCTCGGCGACGACGACCGCGAGCTGCTGGAGTACGCCGCCCTCCTCCACGACATCGGCGAGCACGTCGCGCACGAGGGCCATGACCGCCACGCGGCCTACCTCGTGCGCCACGCCGGGCTCCGCGGCTTCGATCCCGAAGAGGTCGTGATGCTCACGGCGCTCGTGCGCTGGCACCGACGGGGCGAGCCGAAGGCGAACGACGACCTCGTCGGCCCGCTCGACGACGACCGACGCGAACGGGTGCGGAAGCTGGCCGCGCTGCTCCGGATCGCCGATGGTCTCGATCGCAGCCGTCACCAGGCGGTCGAGCACGTGGCGACCCGGGTCGGCCCGTCGCTCGTCCTCCTCCGCGTCCATGCCCGCAGTGACCCTGAGCTCGAGCTCTGGGGCGCGCGCCGCAAGCGGGAGCTGTTCGAGAAGGTGTTCG
>JBBRHS010000484.1:0-2162 GCA_038222385.1 Acidimicrobiia bacterium | reverse complement strand
TCCTGGCCGCAGCCGCAGCCGCAGCCGCAGCCGCAGCCGCAGCCGCAGCCGCAGCCGCCGGTGCTCCGGCCGGCCGGGCCCTCGCCGGCTGATGCGACGGGCCCAGGCTGCTCTCGAGGCCGCGTTGCGGGAGCACGCGATCCGCGAGGGCGAGTTCACCCTCGCATCGGGTCGAACGTCGAACTGGTACCTCGACGGCCGGATGGTGACCTTCCGGGGTGACTGCGTGGAGATCGTGGGCGACGCCGTGATGGAGGCACTCGCGGAGCGGGGGGTCACATCGTTCGACGCGGTCGGCGGACTCGCAGTGGGCGCGGTGCCGGTCGCGGTCGCCGTGGCCCGGGCGTCGGGCGTGCGTGGGTTCGCGGTGCGCAAGGAGGCGAAGCGCCACGGTGTCGGGGGTCGGATCGCGGGGCCCCTCGAGCCCACCGACCGCGTCGTCGTCGTCGAAGACACCGCGACCACCGGGTCGTCGTTGCTCGACGCGCTCGACGCAGTGACCGAGTTCGGCTGCGAAGTCGTCGCGGCGTCGCTCCTGCTGGACCGCGGCGGCGAGCTCGGACCCGAGCTCGAACGCCGCGGCATCGTCTATGCGCCGGTGCTCACCGGTCCCGATCTCGGATACCCATTCGGGAGTTGAGCACGACCCGGACGCCACGCACGGGACACGCAATGGTGGGCGGTCGAGACGGCGGAGCGGAATCGACCAGTCAGGAAGCGCGGGTGATCCCGGCCTTCTTCAACACGTCGGCGGGCACGCCGGCCTCGCGCCACGTGGCGTACGAGATGCCCTTGTTCTCGGAATAGGGCTTCGCTGCCTTCACGAACGCCTTCTCCACACTCGACAAGTCGACGGTCGTCCCGAAGTTGTCGAGTTCCGAACGGAGATCGCGCCGTTCCTGGAGGAGTTGCACGCGCTTCACGCCACCCGCGTCGGCCAACTCG
The DNA here is from genome assembly GCA_038222385.1 of Acidimicrobiia bacterium. Lineage (GTDB taxonomy): Bacteria > Actinomycetota > Acidimicrobiia > IMCC26256 > JANYLB01 > JANYLB01. Next base: position 1,217 of record JBBRHS010000484.1, on the reverse strand, counting down.
GCCTCGACGGTGGTCAGACGCTTCTTCACGGAATCGGAAGTGCGTTTCCGGCCGCGCTTCGGGCGGCTCTCCTCGAGCGCATCGAGGTACTCACGAACGGCGCGTCCGTAGGCGCGACCTTCGGCCAGCGCGGCTTTGTGTTGGGCCGTCATCTTGGTTGTCTTCCGAGCCATGTTCGTCGTGCTCCTTCAAGAAATGCGAGGGGGGTATTGCCGACAATACCCGACCCGGCAGGGTCCCCCGAACGCGGCCATAGAGAGTCTCCCGGTGCGAGCTATAACGCCCATTCGTCCCGGGGAATGGGGCTCCGCCCGATACGATCGAGGCTTCATGGACCAGGAGCCGCTGCACCGCCAACTCGGTCTCACCGACGACGAGTACCGCGCCACCGTCGACGAGCTCGGTCGGGATCCGTCCGAGCTCGAGCTCGCGATGTACGCCGTCATGTGGTCGGAGCACTGCTCGTACAAGTCGTCGCGCCGGTACCTCGGCCGGTTCCCCACCGAGGCCCCGTGGGTGCTCGTGGGTCCGGGTGAAGGGGCCGGTGTGATCGACGTCGGCGACGGCCTCGCAGTTGCGGTCCGGATCGAGAGCCACAACCACCCGTCGGCCGTCGAGCCCTACCAGGGCGCGGCGACCGGCGTCGGCGGCATCATCCGCGACATCTTCTCGATGGGCGCTCGACCGATCGCGCTCATGGACCCGCTGCGGTTCGGTCCGCTCGACGACGCCCGCACCCGCTACCTCTTCGAAGGCGTGGTCTCGGGCATCAGCGGCTACGGCAACGCGGTCGGCGTGCCGACCGTCGGCGGTGAAGCGGTGTTCGACGAGTGCTACCGGGACAATCCGCTCGTCAACGTGTTCTGCCTAGGGCTGCTCCCGGTGGAGCGCCTGGTGCTCGCGCGGGCCGAGGGTGTCGGCAACCTCGCGGTCCTGCTCGGCGGATCGACCGGTCGCGACGGCATCGGTGGCGCGAGCGTGCTCGCGTCGGCCGGCTTCGACGAAGGCGACGAGGGCAAGCGTCCGTCGGTCCAGGTGGGCGACCCCTTCGAGGAGAAGAAGTGCATCGAGGCGTGCCTCGCGCTGCTCGATGCCGGAATCGCGGTCGGCGTGCAGGACCTCGGCGCCGCCGGGTTGTCGTGCGCGACGTCGGAGACGGCGGCAAACGCCGGCGCGGGAATGGACGTCGACATCGCGCGGGTGACACGACGCGAGCC
>JBBRHS010000483.1:0-2195 GCA_038222385.1 Acidimicrobiia bacterium | reverse complement strand
GACCAGGTCGTCGATCTCGAGGTGGTCCTGCGCTTCGAAGAGGCGGTCGTGCATCTCCCAGAACTTGCCGTGCGCGGCAGCGGCCTCGGCGGCCTCGGCCGCGACTTCGGCGTGCACGTGCACGTCGTCGAGCGGGAGGTGACGGAACACGTAGCAGAGCTCGCTGCCGTAGCGGTCGAGCAGCTCCCGTACGACCGGTTCGGCGCGTCCGCAGAAGGGGCACTCGAAGTCGGAGTACTCCACGAGCGTGACCTTCGCCCCGGTGGCGGCACCGCGGATGTGGTCGACCTCGGGGTCGACGTCGCGCGAGAGGTCGATGATCGGTGGTGCGATGCGCGTGCCCGACGCGCCCTCCCGGTCGGGGAGGTGGCGGATGGTGGTGAAGACGGCCCAGCTCAGCGCGGTCGCCAGGATCGACGCGGCGAGGATGCCGACCTTCGCCTCCTCGAGCGCCTCACCCTCGAACGACAGGTCGGCGATGAGCAGCGCCACGGTGAACCCGATCCCGGCCACCGTCGCGACCCCGATCATCGGGGGCCACTCCACCGTGAGCGGGAACCGGCCGAGCCAACGGCGGCTCCCGAGCCACGTCGCGGTGGTGATGCCGAGCACCTTGCCGAGCACGAGGGCCGCGATGATGCCGAGTGTGATCGGCGACCGGAACGCCCTCGACAGGACCGCGCTGTCGAGCGTGATCCCCGCGTTCGCCAGCGCGAACAGCGGCACGACCAGCAGGCTCGTCCACGGGTCGAAGAGGTGCGAGAGGCGCTCGTTGGGTGACAGCGAGCGGCGCACGCTCGTCTCGGTCGACCGGGCCAGCTCGGGAGTCGGCTGCTCCCGGAAGCTGCGCCACCGAGCCGCGGCGCGGTCGAGGCCGTGGCGACTCGGGGGCGCGGCCGTCGCGAGCAGGCCGAGCGCGATCCCGGCGATGGTCGCGTGCACGCCCGACTCGAACGTCGCCCACCAGAGCACGAGGCCGACGACGAAGTAGGCGACGCCGTTGCGAATTCCCGCGGCCCGCAGCACCACCGCGACCCCGAAGACCGCGAACGCCGCGAGCAGCCACGTGCGCGAGACCTCGTCGGTGTAGACGAACGCGATGATCATGAGCGCCACGATGTCGTCGACGATCACGAGGGTGAGGAGGAACACCCGCATCCGGGGCGAGAAGCCCTTACCCGCGAGCGCGAGCACACCGAGCGCGAACGCGGTGTCGGTGCCCACCACGATCCCCCACCCCTTCGCATCGGGCGTCCCGCCCGTGAACGCGACGTAGATCAGCGCGGGCACGACCATCCCGCCGATTGCCGCGATGACGGGTGTCGCGAGGCGGCGTCGCTCGCGCAGCTCGCCCATGTCGAACTCGCGGCGGATCTCGAGGCCCACCACGAAGAAGAAGAACGTCATGAGCCCGTCGTTCACCCAGTGCTGCAAGCTCATCTCGAGCTCCGAGTCGCCGAGCTTGACGGCCAGGTCGGTGTGCCAGAACTCCTCGTAGGTCTCGCTCCACGGCGAGTTCGCCCACAGGAGTGCGACGAGCGTCGCGCCGAGCAGGACAACCGCGTTCGCGTTCGGCGTCGCGACGAACGCGCGGAACGGAGCTGCGGCGCGCGACCGGCGCGTCTGCATCGGCGCCGTGCTCGTGCTGTCGTTCGTCGCCGCCATCGCCTGCTCCTCCGCGCGCCGAGACTACGGGGCCGGCGGACGTCACCCGGCCGTCACCCGGCCGTCAGCGGGCGAGGCCGATGATGGTGCGTTCGACGGGTTCGGTGTCGATCAGGTCCTCGTCGGCCTGGTTGACCGTGAGGGCGAAGGTGAGGTCGGGCCCGGGGCAGTGGTAGGCCTCGGTGCCCCACCAACCGGGGTGGCCGAAACAGCGTGCGCCGGCGATGCGGGTCTCGAAGATCCCGAGGGCGGCGCCGGCGCTGCGGCCCGGGTCCGACACGGTGAGCATCTCGTCGAGCGTCGCGTCGTGATCGAAGACCCGGCCGTCGAACAGGGCGGCGAAGAAGCGGGCGACGTCGCCGACGGTCGACACCAGTCCCCCGCCGCCGTACAGGTCGGCCGACGCGTCGAGCACGGCGTTGTCGAATCCGGGGCCGGCGAACTGGTGGGCGCGAGCCGGTTCACCGGTGGGCGCGGGTTCGAGCTTCTCCCACCAGGTGTGGTCGAGGCCGAGGCGGTCGAAGCCGTCG
>JBBRHS010000482.1:0-2200 GCA_038222385.1 Acidimicrobiia bacterium | reverse complement strand
TGCCGGCGAGATCCTGACCACGGTCGCCTCGATCACCGACGGCGATGCGCAGAGCTGGGTCTCGGCCTGGCAGGCACTCGCCGAGCGCATCGCGAAGATCGCCGACGCCGCGCTCGCCCTGGGTCACACGGTCAGCGCACGGGACGCCTACCTCCGCGCCGCGGTCTACTCCGCAGCCGTGCTGCCCTCGGTCGACGGCATCAAGGACCCCGAACCCGTGCTGAAGGCGGCGTTCAGGGAGCACCGTCGATGCTTCGACGCGTACATCGCCCTCCTCGACGTCCCGGGCGAGAAGGTGACGATCCCGTACGAGGGTTCGACCATGCCGGGATACTTCTTCTCCCCGGCCACCGACGGCACGGCGCGACCCACGATCATCCTCAACAACGGCAGCGACGGCGCGGTCACCTCGCTCTGGCCCGGCTTCGGCGGCGCGGCGGTCGCGCGTGGCTACAACGTGCTCGTCTTCGACGGGCCCGGACAACAGTTCATGCTCTTCGAAGAGGGCATCCCGTTTCGCCCCGACTGGGAGCACGTCATCACTCCAGTCGTCGACTTCCTGCACGAGCGCGCCGACGTCGACCACGACGCCATCGCCATCTACGGGATCAGTCAGGCCGGCTACTGGGTACCCCGTGCGCTCGCGTTCGAGCACCGCATCGCGGCGGCCATCGTCGATCCCGGCGTCGACGACGTCTCGACCTCCTGGCTCGGACACCTCCCGGAGTCCATGGTCAAGATGCTGAACGACGGCGACAAGAAGAACTTCGACGAGATGATGAGCATCGGAACTGCATCCGACGACCCCCTCCAGGCCCAGCTCGTCGCGTGGCGAGGCAAACCGTATGGCATCACCGACGCCTACGACCTGTTCACGACGGTCATGGAATACAAGCTCGGCGACCTGACGAAGCAGATCACGACGCCGATCCTGGTGACCGACCCCGAGGGCGAGCAGTTCTGGCCGGGCCAGTCCCGGCGCCTCTACGACGCGCTCCCGGGCCCGAAGGAGCTCGTGAAGTTCACTGCCGCCGAGGGCGCCGACCGGCACTGCGAGCCGATGGCTCGCGCCCTGCTCGAGCAGCGCGTGTTCGACTGGCTCGACACGATCATCCGTCGCAGCTGAACGGCCCCAGGTGGGGTCAGCCGTCGAACCGCTCGATCGCTTCGGCGCTGACCGGCGTGAACAGGTCGACCAGGTTCCCGTCGGGGTCGCGAAAGAGGACGGAACGGTTCCCCCACGCCAGCGTGGTCGACTCCTGGACGAACTCGTCGATGATGCCCTGCAGCTTCTCGTACTCCCGGTCGACGTCGTCGACGCGGAACTCGATGATCACCGTGTGGTTGTCGGCCGGGACCGCGGCGACCGCCCGAAGACGACGAGGCGTTGGCGGTGCTCCTCGGCCTCCTCGGTCTCCTCGCCGGCCAGCGGGCCGGGCTCGTCAGCCGGCGCTTCGGGATCTCGACACTGACGTCCTTGAGGTTGTGCACGCGCGCGCCCACCACGCGGATCAGATCGTGGCGGTCGGCAACCTCCGCCACCGGCGATCGCGTGCGTTTCGTCTTGGCCTTGCTCATGGTCGCCTTCACCGAGTAGCCGTGTCGTGCACCCGGAACCTCGGCTGCCGCACTCTCCGGGCGGCACGGCCTGAATCGGCGTGAAGCTCTGCGCCTTGGCGCTCACGAGTGCAAACGCCTGCGCCTCAGCGGGCGAGCGGGTTCACCCAATCCGGCGATGCTGCGCCAACTCGGCCGAGCCTGGGATACCCGGCGAGGCCGACGCGAGTAGACCATTCCCATGGCCTGGGACCTACTCATCGATCGTGCCGATCTCGCCCACACCGAGCTCGTCGACGCCGCGCCCGCCGAACCGATGGACGGTCAGGTGGTGCTGAAGGTGGACCGCGTCGGGATGACCGCGAACAACGTGACCTACGCGGTGTTCGGAGACGCCATGCACTACTGGGACTTCTTCCCGGCGAGCGAGGTGGACAGGGTCGCATACGGCCGGGTGCCGCTCTGGGGCTTCGCCGTGGTCGAGCGCAGCACCGTGGCCGGGGTGGAGGAGGGCACCCGCTACTTCGGGTATCTGCCGACGAGCAGCCACCTCGTCGTCGAGCCGATCGGTGTCGGGCCGAAGGGGTTCCGCGACGCGAGCCCGCACCGCCAGCACCTCCCCGCGCCCTACAACGGGCTCACC
>JBBRHS010000481.1:0-2209 GCA_038222385.1 Acidimicrobiia bacterium | reverse complement strand
GGGAGCCTCCCCGACTTCGGTGGCCGACCGACGCACCTGCTCGACAACCCGCGGCCGATCAAAGAACTTCTCGGGTGAGCCATTTCGCAGTCTGCCGTCGTCGGTTCACTCGCTCCCGCCCCGGGCGGAGCCCGCCGATGATTCCGAGCGACGCGACGACTGGTTGGTCGGCGCGATCCCCCGGGAGCGGCGACGCGTCTACAAGGTGCGGCCGATCATCGACGCGGTCGTCGACGAAGGATCCTTCTTCGAGATCGGCGCGGGCTACGGCCGCAGCGCGGTGACCGGCCTCGCCCGCCTCGACGGTTGGCCCGTCGCGATCCTCGCCGGCGATCCCTACTTCCACGGCGCCGGGTGGACAGCCGACGCGTCGCGCAAGGTCGAGCGGTTCGTCGACCTGGCCGAGACGTTCCATCTGCCGGTCGTGCACCTCGTCGACAACCCCGGTTTCGTGATCGGCGTCGCGGCCGAGCAGGAAGCGACGATCCGCCACGGTGCCCGGGCCCTCGCCGCGATCTACCAGGCCACGGTTCCGTGGTGCTCGGTGATCCTGCGCAAGGTCTACGGCGTCGCGGGAGCCGCACATCAGAACGCGAGCCGTCTGTCGTACCGGTTTGCGTGGCCGAGCGGGAACTGGGGCAGCCTCCCGCTCGAAGGTGGCATCGAAGCCGCGTACAAGGCGCAGCTCGAAGCCGCCGACGACCCGGACGTCCTCCGGGCCGAGATCGAGGCGCGCCTCGCCAAGTCGCAGTCGCCGTTCCGCACCGCCGAGGCGTTCATGATCGAGGAGATCATCGACCCGCGCGACACCCGCCCGCTGCTCTGCGAGTTCGCCGAGCTCGCCGCGCCCCTGCGCACCCCAGGTGCCGCCGGGCACGGCGCGCGACCCTAGAGGAGAAGAAGCGGAGCCGGCGGACACCCGCGCCGCGGGAGCTCGACCGGTGAGCGATCGAGGGAGTGAGCGAGCTCGGCGAGCTGATTCGCGTCGAGGGTGGCCGCGCGTTGGCCACCCTCACGCGGGTCTTCGGCGACCTCCAGCTCGCGGAGGACTCGCTGCAGGACGCGATCGTGATCGCACTCGAGCGCTGGCCGGAGACCGGCGTCCCCGCGAGCCCGGCGGCCTGGCTGACGGTCACCGCCCGGAACAAGGCGCTCGATCGGCTTCGTCGCGAGGGCCGCCGGAACGAGAAGGAGGAAGCGGCGATGCGCGACCTGTCGCCCCCGGCCGACGACCCGGACGATTCGCCCAACGACTCGACGATCGACGACGACACCCTGCGACTGATCTTCACGTGCTGCCACCAGGCGCTCGCACCCGAAGCGCGCGTCGCGCTCAGCCTGCGGACGTTGTGCGGTCTTTCGACCGCCGAGATCGCCCGGGCCTTCCTGACCTCCGAGCCGACGATGGCCCAGCGACTCGTGCGGGCCAAGCACAAGATCGCCACCGCTCGGATCCCCTACCGCGTCCCCGCCGACCACGAGCTGCCCGAACGCCTCCCTGCAGTCCTCGCCGTGGTCTACGTGATCTTCACCGAAGGCCACACGGCCTCAGCCGGTGACGACGTCGTGCGCGTCGACCTCTGCGACGAGACCATCCGCCTCGCCGAGCTGCTCGCCGGCCTCCTTCCCGACGAACCCGAGGTGCTCGGCCTGCTCGCGCTGCTGCTGGTGACCGATGCGCGCCGTGAGACACGCGTCGACGACCGCGGCGAGCTCGTCCTGCTCGAGCACCAGGACCGCAGCCGATGGGACGCGGAGCAGATCGCGGAGGGCTGTGCGCTCGTCGAGCGGGCCTTGCGGCGAACCGCAGGCTGGCCCGGCCCGTACGCGCTGCAAGCCGCGATCGCGGCGTGCCACGCCGTCGCGCCGAGCTGGGCCGACACCGACTGGGCGGAGATCGCCCGGCTGTACGAGATCCTCGAATCGGTCCAACCCGGGCCGGTGGTGAGGCTCAACCGGGCCGTGGCGGTCGCCCAGCTCGACGGACCCGGTGCTGCGCTCACGATCGTCGACAACATCGAGGGTCTCGACCGGTTCCACCGGTACCACGTGGTCCGCGCCGAGTTGCTGCGGCGGGTCGACCGCACCGACGAAGCCCGCGCCTGCTACCGCGCCGCGCTCGCGCTCGAACCGTCGGGCCCTGAGACGCGTCATCTCGCCCGCCGCCTTGCGGAGCTGCCCGGCGGCTGACGCGCGAAGCTTCGGGAAT
>JBBRHS010000480.1:0-2252 GCA_038222385.1 Acidimicrobiia bacterium | reverse complement strand
ACTGCGGCACCGTCGCGGTCGGCCCGCCACTTCTCGAGCCCTTCGATCTGCTCCGCTTCCGCCGCGGGATCGAGCACGAGGATGCTCGCTTCGCCGTCGAGCGACGCGGTCAGCGGCGACGGCTCGGTCTCGGTGAAGCAGTTCACCCCGACCACCGAGATGTCGCCCGACTCGATGCGTCGCACCCGCTCCGCGTGGCTCTGCACGAGCCGACCCTGGATCTCGTCGATCATCGCAAAGGCGCCGCCACCGTCGAGCACCCATTGCAGCTCGGTTTGTGCAGCCGCGACGAGTTCATCCGTCTTGGCCTCGATGACGGTCGAGCCCGCGAAGATGTCGCCGTATTCGAGCAGATCGGTCTCGAACGCGAGCACCTGCTGCATCCGGAGCGACCACTGTTGGTCCCACGGGCGGGGAAGGCCGAGCGCTTCGTTCCAACACGGCAGTTGCATGGCACGGGCGCGCGAGTCGCGTGCCAGGGTGACACCGAGCATCTCGAGCACGATGCGCTGCACGTTGTTCTCGGGCTGGGCCTCGGTGAGCCCGAGCGAGTTCACCTGCACGCCGTAGCGGAACCGCCGGAGCTTCTCGTCGGTCACGCCGTAGCGTTCGAGGCAGATCCGGTCCCACATCTCGGTGAAGGCGCGCATCTTGCACACCTCTTCGACGAACCGGATTCCCACGTCGATGAAGAACGAGATCCGACCCACGACCTCGGGGAACTCCTCGGCCGACACCTGCCCGGAGTCGCGCACCGCATCGAGCACACCGACCGCGGTCGCGAGCCCGTACGCGAGTTCCTGTACGGGAGTCGCGCCGGCCTCCTGGAGGTGGTACGGACACACGTTGATGGGGTTCCACCGAGGCATGTTGGCGACGGAGTGGGTGATCACGTCGACGGTGAGCCGCCGCGACGCCTCCGGGCCGAAGATGTAGGTCCCGCGGGAGAGGTACTCCTTCACGATGTCGTTCTGGATCGTGCCCGCGAGCTGATCGCCCGACACCCCGCGTTCGTCGGCCATCGCGATGTACATCGCGAGGAGCCACATCGCGGTCGCGTTGATCGTCATCGACGTGTTCATCTCCTCGACCGGGATCTGGTCGAAGAGGGTGCGCATCTCACCGAGGTGGGGAACCGGCACGCCGACCTTGCCGACCTCACCGCGGGCCAGCGGGTGGTCGGGGTCGTAGCCGGTCTGGGTGGGGAGATCGAAGGCCACGCTGAGACCGGTCTGACCCTTGGTGAGGTTCGTCCGGTAGAGCTCGTTCGACGCCCGGGCCGACGAGTGCCCCGAGTACGTCCGGATCACCCAGGGTCGATCCCGCTTCACGGTCTCACGCTCGGTCACGGCCACCATTCTCTCCGCGTTCGGACTGCTCCGCTACTCCTCGACCCGACGTTGCAGGAGGGGCATGAGCTCGCTGGGGCGTTCCGGGCCGTCGAGGAAGTCGAGGATCATCCGGTTCACGAGATCGGGCTGCTCCATCGGCACCGCGTGCGACGCTCCCGGGATGATGGCGAGGCGCGCGTTCGGGATGCGCTGGAACATCTCGACCGAGTGCACCGGCTCGATGCAGTCGTCGTCGCCGGCGAGGATCATCGTCAGCGCGTCGATCCGGGTCAACTGATCGGTGAAGTCGAGCGGAGCCTCCCACCAGAGGTGCTGGACCTTCTCGAGCACGACCAACCAGTGGTCGGCACCATCGGGCGTGAGCTGCTCGTAATCGGCGCGCATGAGGTCGACGAGCGGGGAGTCGGGACCGAGGGTCGCGCGGGTCTCGGCGGTGTACGCGTCGGCGCTCGCGTTGGCGCCGATCGCGACGATCCGGCCGACGAGATCGGGCCGTTCGATCGCGACCATGAGCGCGATGATCCCGCCGTCGCTCCAACCGACGAGGTGCGCACCCGAGAGCCCGAGCGCCTCGAGGCAGGCGACGGTGTCGTCGCGCATCAGCTCGTAGGTGATCGGACCGTCGACGTCGGGGGTGCGTCCGTGGCCGCGTCGGTCGATCAGCACGACCCGGTGCGACTCGGCGAGCACCGGGGTCTGGGCGCTCCAGCTCTCCGACGACTCCAGACCGCCGTGCAGCAGCACCACCGGCGGGCCGGCGCCGTGTTCCTCGTAGTGGTGCCGGACCCCGTTCGCGTCGACAGTGGCCACGGCGGCCGGGCTACTTGCGGTAGTCGTAGAAGCCGAGGCGCGTCTTGCGACCGAGACGCTCCGAGCTGACCATGCGCTTCAGCATCGGCG
>JBBRHS010000479.1:0-2252 GCA_038222385.1 Acidimicrobiia bacterium | reverse complement strand
GGGGTTCGCAGTGCGGCTTCTGCACTCCCGGAATCGTCATGCGGGCCGCGGCGGCACGAGCCAAGGGCAAGACCGGGCGTCCCGACCTCGATCGCGCCCTCGCCGCGCACCTGTGCCGGTGCACCGGATGGCAGACCGTGTACGACGCGCTCGAGCATCAGGGATCGGGAGCCGAGCGAGACCTCGCCGGCGCGGCGCGCCGTGCGGCGCTCGAGGGCGCGTCACCGCAACGCGTCGGACCCGACGTGCCGCTCGGTGCCGCGGGCTTTGCCGACGACACTGCGCCCCGCGACGCGCTCGTCGCGGTGCCGCTCCCTCCGGGTAGCTCGAGCGAGAACGTCGAGGCCGCGGGGATGGCCTGGGTTGTGGGCGAGTCGCTGGCCGACGCCAGGGCGCGGGCCGGAAAGGTGCAGGGTCGGCGCACGACGGTGGAGGCGCACCCGCCGCTGTCGTTGCCAGAGCTCCCCGAGGGTGGGGTGCGGCTCGCGACGAGCTGGGTCGAACCCGCGTACCTCGAGCCCGACGCGTCCTGGTGCGAGCCCGGCAACGAGCCGGCGTCGTCGCTCGCCAACGGTGGCGCATTCGGCGGGAAGGTGGGCTCGCCGGTCGAGGCGGCGGCGCGAGAGCTGGCCCGCCGGTACGGGCGAGTCGTCCGCACCGTGTTCGCACGAGAGGACGTCGTCCGGCTCGGGCCGAAGCGGCCCCCGATCTCGGCCAGCGCCGTCCTGGTCGGCGACCGACTCGTGGTCCGTGGTCGGTCGATCGGGCGTTTGCCCTTCCCCCCACACCGGAGGCCGAACGGGTTCGAGCTCGACGTCGGGTGGGAGGTCGTTGCCGCTCAGGCGTCGGGCCTCCGGCCTGCGCCGTCGCTGCGCGCGGCCGGACTCGCCGAGCTGGTCGTGCTCGTGCAGGGTGCGCTCGAAGCGGCTGGACGCGTGACGAGCGAACCGCTCGGTGACGCGCTGCACGACCACGTGGTGCACGTCCCGAGCGGCGCGGCAGCCGCCGCGCGCGTATCGATCCACGAGTCGACGGGCGCAGTCGACCACGTCGGTGTCACCGTCGCCGCGGGGGATCCGCTCGACGACGTGGTGTTGCGCTCGTATTCGATCGGTGCCGCGCACATGGCCCTTGGCTGGGTGCTCACCGAGGGTCTCGCGGTCGATCCCGAATCGGGCGACGTGCACGACCTCACGATCCGTTCGTTCGGCATCATCAAGCCGAAGGACGTTCCGCCGATCGATGTCACGATCGTCGACGCCACCGGCCCCCCGCTCGCCGCGAGTTCCGATGCCGTGTTCGCCGCGGTCGCCGCGGCGACGTGGAACGCGCTCGCCCGGGCCGAGGGCGAACGCCCCGAGATGTTCCCCGCGCTGGGAACCCGCGCCTCCCGTATGCTCCGACGATGAGCGAGACGAGCGCGCCGACCCCTGTTCCCACACCGAACGCGCCTCCGGTCGCCGGTCCGTACAGCCCCGCCGTGCGCGCGGGCGATTGGATCGTGCTCGCCGGCCAGGTCGGGTTCGATCCGGCGTCGCTCGCCATCGTCGACGGCGGCGCGGCCGCGCAGGCCGCGCAGGCCCTCGCGAACGTCGCCGCCGTGCTCGGCGACTGCGGCGCGTCGTTCGCCGATGTTGCGAAGACGACGGTCTTCGTCACCGACATGGCGGAGTTCGGTGCCGTGAACGCGGCCTACGCCGAGGCCTTCGGTGACCACCGTCCGGCCCGCTCCACTGTCGAGGTGTCGGCCCTCCCGGCCGGCGCCGCGGTCGAGATCGAGGTCTGGGCCTTCAAGCCGACCGGATAGCACCCGAGAGGTAGAGTCGTCCCGTGGCCGGCCCCGTCCTGATCGTGATCACGCTCGTGCTCGCGCTCCCCATCGCGGTGATGGTGGGCGGGATGGTATGGAGCGCGGTCCTGAGCTTCCTGCTCATCGACGACGCCGATCAACGCGCCGAGGGCCAACCGACCTGAGCGAGACGGCTACCTGTCTCAGGCGTCTTCGACCGGTTCGACAGCAACGGACCGGCCCCCGGGGAGTCGGGTCTGGCCGAACCGGTAGCCGACGGAGCGCACGGTCTGGATCAGGTTCGCGTGCTCCTCGCCGAGCTTGGCCCGCAACCGGCGGACGTGCACGTCGACGGTGCGGGCACCGCCGTAGTACTCGTAGCCCCACACCCGTGACAGCAGCTGCGCGCGGGTGAACACCTTCCCGGGGTGGGTGGCGAAGAACTTCAGGAGCTCGTACTCCA
>JBBRHS010000478.1:0-2255 GCA_038222385.1 Acidimicrobiia bacterium | reverse complement strand
CGTGCTGCGCGACGAGCTTTCCGTGCGTGTCCACAGCGTAGATCGCGGCGACGTCGCCGGAGGTCGCGTAGACAGCGAACGACTGCGTGACGATCGCGCGATCGCCCACGGCGAGCCCGACGTCAGCGGATCTGGCGAGCTCGTTCGCACCACGCAGCGCCCGCCACTCGAGGTCCTGGCGAACCTCGGGTCCGAACCGCTCGGACAGCTTGCGCTCGAGCGTGACCATCACGCCCGTGAACAGCGAGATGCCGATCAGCAGCGCGACGACGGAGATCGCGCGGAGACGCTTGATCGAGAGTCGTTTCCTGATGGGGCGCGTGGTCATGAGGTCACCGAGTCGTCAGCGGGTAGCGCGGGTCGTCGTACGCGATGCCGTCGACCTTGACGGGCTTGACGTCGGGCGTGAGCTGGTCGACGCGCAGATAGCCGATCGCCCCCGGGAACTTCGCGATCACCTTGGCGAGGTGACCTGCGGGGAGCGAGCGCGGCGCGGCGCCCTGACCACGTACCTTGCGATCGACCCAGTAGCGTCCACTCTCGTCACTCGTCATGCCGAGGACGCCGAGATCGAAGCCGGCGCGCTCGTCGGTGCGGGGCTCGGCGTTGAACGGTGCCAACCGAACCTCGCCAAGCTCGACCCGCTCGCCGAGGAAGCTGCGCTTGAGGTCGAGTCGAGAGACGTTGGTCACCGGCGAGGCCTTCGCCACCACGACGACGAGCCGCACGCGTTCGGCCGATGCAACTCCTGTCAGGAGCATGAGCATCAGGCCCACGAGGAGGAGGGGTTTGGCCATAGGAGCTCCTAGAACACCCACGCGGCCTGACCGGTGTAGTAGTAGAGGCGGTCGATCTCACCGTACTGGCCACTACCCTCGGTCTCGCCGACAGTAGCCATCGCCTTCAGCACGATCGTCGGAGCGGGCCGGAAGTTGAGTCCGATGCTGCCGGCACGCATCTCGGCGAACAACAAGCGCTGGGTGGGCCTGTAGTACTCGGCCATCGCGAACGGCATCACGTTCCATGCGCGATCGAAGCGATATCCGGTCAGCACGTATGCGCCGAGATCGCGACCGTTGGGCGCGAAGCCCGCACCGATGAGCGGGCGCCGACCCACGAGGTATTCGAGGTCGCGGCCCATGAGCTCGCCCTGAACGAGCAAGCCGCCGTGTTTCCACACCACGTCCGCGGCGTAGGCGATCTCGTCGGCGCTGGCTGGGGGAGGGCCGAGCACGCTGGTGGCGAGCGCGGTCATCCGACCCATGTACCCGGAGACACCGACCGAGAGCGTTCCTCCGAACATCGGGGTGGTGAGTGCGAGGCGGCCACCGAACGCGAGCTTCATGTCCGGATCCTGCGTGGCCTCGGCCGGATGCCGCCCGTTCGAGACCGTCGCGTGATAGCTGACGTCGGTCGTGCCGACGTGCGTCGAGCCGAACACCTCGATGCCGGTCTGATGCTCCGGGATGAACTGCTCCCCGATCACGTAGGGGCGTTGCACCGGGATGATCGCCGGCGAGCCGTGGTCGATGTTCCAGATGCCGTAGGGCGAGAGGAAGTGTCCGGCCCGGATCGTCAGCTTCGGATGAAGATCGTATTCGAGATAGACGCGCTCGATGCGAATCCCACCCCACTCGATCGTCCGAGACTGGTTCGCCGGGTCGAGCGCGGTGGTGTTCGTGACCGTCCCGTCCGGGTTCGTGCTCGCGTTCGGGCTGAACAGAAACCGGATCTCCGCGAGCGTGCGCCACTTCGGGGTCAGGTTCTTCGAGACGTAGAGGTTTAGATTGCCGACTCCGAAGGTGCGCGTGTCGGTGAGGAACGCGGATTCCTTGCGGAAGTCGATCATCGTGTACGTGAAGTCGGCGAACCCATAGAGGTTGAGCTTGTCGTCGAAGGCGGCATGGGGATCGAGGCCGAGCGTCGCGAGATCGAAATCGTCGGCCGTGGGCGCGGGTGCGGCCGGGGGTGGCACGGCGACAGCGGGAGGTCGTGGGGCCGCCTCCACAGGCGGCTCGGTCGGCCCCTCGGGCGAAGAGTCGGGTGGCGGTTCGGTGGGTTGTGCGGCGGCGGTGCGAGCGACACAGCTGACGAGCAGCGCGAGGAGCGTGGATCTAGTTGTGGGCATGAGTCACCAAGACAGGACGAGTCGGATCCCGGAGTGCGGTGTCGGTCATGGCGCGCTACAGATCGCGGGCAGCCCGGGTCCGTAGACCGAGAGATCGACGCAGCCCCAGTCCGCTGGACACACGGCC
>JBBRHS010000477.1:0-2265 GCA_038222385.1 Acidimicrobiia bacterium | reverse complement strand
CTCGTGCCAGTCGCCGACCCAGCCGATCGGCTGAACCGTGAACACGACGGTCGCCTCGCCCCGGCCGAGGTGGAGCTCGCAGTCGATCACGATCTCCCGCTCGGTCATGGTCGTCGCGACCGCGGCGTGGTCGTGGTCGGCAGCGACGCCGTCGCGACAGACGACGACGCCGTTGTAGGAGATGTCGACCCGGTCGGGGTCGAGGGATGCACCACTCGCACCCAGCTCGGAGAGCACCCGACCCCAGTACGGGTCCTCACCGTTGAGCGAGCACTGCACGAGTTGGCTCCCGGCCACGGCGCGGGCCGCGAGCCGGGCTTCGGTCGTGGTGCGAGCCCCCCGAACGTGGACCCGGGCGTGCTTGGTGGCGCCCTCGGCGTCGGCCGCCATCTGCGAGGCCAGGGAGCCGCACACCTCGGCGATCGCGTCGCAGAACGCGTGGAACGCGCCGCCCCCGATCCCGATCGGAGGTCCGCCCGCCATCGCGGCGCCGTTGGCGAGCACGAGCACGGTGTCGTTGGTGCTCGTGCACCCGTCGACGAGCAGCTCGTGGAACGAACCGTCGACGGCGCCGACGAGCGCGGCGTGGAGCGCACGGGGTTCGACCGCGGCGTCGGTCGTCACGACCGCGAGCATGGTGGCCATCGCGGGCGAGAGCATCGCTGCACCCTTGGCCATCCCCCCGACGGCGATCGTGGCCCCGTCGACCTCGAATGTCTCGACGGCTTCCTTGGGCACGGTGTCGGTGGTCAGGATCGCGACCGCGGCCGCGCCGCCCCCGGCCGCCCCCGGCTCGAGCGAGGCCGCGAGCTTCGGGATGCCCGATTCGATCGGAGCCATCGGCAGCGGGATGCCGATGAGACCGGTGGAGCAGACGAGCACGTCGCCTGCTGCGATGCCGAGACCGGCGGCCGTGAGCTCGCACATCCGCTCCGCGTCGCGACGCCCCGGTTCCCCGGTGGCGGCGTTTGCGTTGCCGGAGTTGAGGACGACCGCGGCCGCCCGTCCGTCGCGCACGTGCTCCCGGCTGACGAGCACCGGTGCCGCCGTCGCGAGGTTCGTGGTGAACACCCCGGCCGCGCTCGCGGGCCGACCGTTCGCGGTGGCGACGATCGCGAGGTCGGGATCGCCCGACTCCTTGATGCCGGAGGCGAGGCCTCCTGCTACGAATCCCTGGGCGGCGACGACGCTCACGGGTAGACCCCCACGGCGCTCAATCCGGTTCCTTCCGGGAGCCCGACCAGCAGGTTCGCGGCCTGGACGGCCTGGCCCGACGCGCCCTTCACGAGGTTGTCGATCGCTCCGATCGCGACGACCGTTCCGGTGCGTTTGTCGAAGCGAACGGTGACGTGGGCGGCATTCGAGCCGCGCGTCGCCTTCGTGGCGGGCGGCGCGTCGACCACCGCGACGAACGGCTCGTCGGCATAGAACCCGCGGTACCGTTCGAGCAGACCGGGGGTGCTGAGACCGGGAGCAGTCGGCTTCGCGTAGGCCGTGGCGAGCAGCCCTCGCGTCATCGGCGCGAGGTGCGGGGTGAAGAGGACCTGCACGTCGGCGCCCGACACCTTGCTGAGCACCATCTCCATCTCCGCGGTGTGGCGGTGCGACAAGAGTCCGTAGGCCTCGACGCTCTCGTCGATCTCGCCGAAGTGGGTCCGCAGCGACAGCCCCCGACCCGCGCCCGAGATCCCGGAGATCGCGGCGACGTGGATCCCCGTCGGTTCGACCAGACCCTCGGCGAGGAGCGGCGCCAGCGCGAGGACCGAGGCCGTCGGATAGCACCCGGGTGACGCGACGTGGGCGTGGTGGGTGATCTCGTCGCGGTAGAGCTCGGGGAGCCCGAACGCGAACTCGGCGAGGAGCTCGGGCGCCCGGTGGACGGTGCCGTACCACTGCTCGTACGCGTCGGCCGGCAGGCGGAAGTCGGCGCCGAGGTCGACGACGTGGCCGACCGTCCCGACCAGCTCGGGGACGACCACCTGCGACTCCCCGTGCGGCAGGCCGCAGAAGACCACGTCGAGGCCGGCGAGATCGGCGGCGGCGAACGTCTCGTACCGCAGCTCCGGGTAGGCGACGCCGAGTGACGGGTACACCTCGGCGACGGTCGCGCCCGCGTTGGTGTTGGCGGTCGCGTGGACCACCTCGATCTCGGGGTGCGCGTGCAGGATCCGCAGGAGCTCGGCCCCTGTGTACCCTGACGCGCCGACGACTCCGGCACGATACGCCATGACGCATACCATACACTCAGATGCATACTGATCAGGA
>JBBRHS010000476.1:0-2268 GCA_038222385.1 Acidimicrobiia bacterium | reverse complement strand
ACCGGCTTGAACACGTTGAGCTCGAAATTTCCTTGCGAACCCGCCACGCCGACCGCGGTGTCGTTCGCGAACACCTGGATGCAGCACATGGTGAGCGCCTCGGACTGGGTGGGGTTCACCTTGCCCGGCATGATCGAACTGCCCGGCTCGTTCTCCGGCAGCAAGAGTTCGCCGAGCCCGGCGCGGGGACCGGAGCCCAGCCAGCGCAAGTCGTTCGCGATCTTCATCAGACTGACCGCAAGGGTCTTCACCGCACCGTGGGCGAAGACGAGGTCGTCGTGCGCGGCGAGGGCCGCGAACTTGTTCGGCGCGGAGCGAAACGGGAGGCCCGTGAGTTCGGCGATCTTCGCGGCGGCGCGGTCCGCGAACTCCGGGTGGGTGTTGATGCCGGTGCCGACGGCCGTGCCGCCGATCGCCAGCTCGTACAACCCGGCGACCGCGGTCTCGATGCGGGTGATGTCGGCGTCGAGCTGGGCGACGTAGCCCGAGAACTCCTGGCCGAGCGTGAGCGGAACGGCGTCCTGCAGGTGGGTCCGGCCGATCTTCACGATGTCGGCGAACGCCTTCGCCTTCGCGTCGAGCGCGTCGCGCAGCCGCCGGACCGACGGCAGGAGACGGTGGAGCACTTCCTCGACCGCGGCGATGTTCATCGCGGTCGGGAACGTGTCGTTCGACGACTGCGACATGTTCACGTGGTCGTTCGGGTGGATCGGGTTCTTCGATCCGCGCTCACCACCCGCGAGCTCGATGGCGCGGTTCGAGATGACCTCGTTCACGTTCATGTTCGTCTGGGTGCCGCTGCCCGTCTGCCACACGTAGAGCGGGAAGTGGTCGTCGAGGTCGCCGGCGATGATCTCGTCGGCGGCCTGCACGATGAGCTGGGCGTACTCGTCGGGGAGCTTGGCGAGATCACGGTTCACCAGCGCGGCCGCCTTCTTCAGCACCGCCATCGAACGGATCACCGCACCGGGCATCTTGTCGTCGGCGACGGAGAAGTGGTGCAACGACCGCTGCGTCTGCGCACCCCAGTAGCGGTGCGACTCCACCTCGATCGGGCCCATGCTGTCGGATTCGGTCCGGGTGTCTGCCATGGGCGCAAGGTACCCCGGAGCGCCCGACGAACCGAAGCCGGACGAACCGAAGCCGGGAGCGAACCGAAACCGGGCCGTAGGATCGCAGCATGCCGACGTCACAGTCCGAGACCTACGAGATCGCCGACGAGTACGTGGACCGGGCCGCCGCGCTCGATCCGGTCGCGGCCACGTTCCGGGGCCTCGCCGGCCACGACGAGGAGATGACCGACTACTCCCCCGACGGGTTCGAGGAGCGGGCCGAGTTCGCCCGGACCGGCATCCGCCGCCTCGGCGCCGCCGTTGCCGGCTCCCAGGCCGATCGCCTCGCCGCCGAGGTCATGCGAGAGAAGCTCGAGCTCGAGGTCGACCAGTACGAAGCCGGGGAGCACTTCCTGCTGTTGCGGGTGCTCGGGAGTCCCGTGCAGTCCGTCCGGCAGTGCTTCGACCTCATGCCGACCGCCACCGAGCACGACTGGGAGGCGATCGCGGCCCGGCTCGGCGTCGTGCCGCAGGGACTCTCGTCGATCCAGGCGACGCTCGAGGAGGGGATCCGTCAACAGCTCGTCTCGCCGCGTCGGCAGGTGGTCGCGTGCGTGCAGCAGGCCGAGACCTGGTCGGGTACCGACGACGCGTCGACCATCCCGTTCTTCACCGGCCTCGTCGAGCGGTTCGACGCCGCGGGCATCGCGAGTCCCGCGCTGCGGGCGACGCTCGGACAGCGGGCCGAGCGCGCCACCGCGGCCTACGCCGCGTTCGCCCGGTACCTCGTCGACGAGTACTCCCCCCACGCCGACACCCCCGATCCCGTCGGACCCGACCGGTACGCGCTGTTCTCGCGGTTGTTCAACGGCATCGACCTCGATCTCGCCGAGACGTACGCGTGGGGATGGGACGAGCTCTACCGGATCGAACACGCGATGGGCGCGGTGGCCGAGCGGATCCTCCCCGGCACGCCGCTCTCGGAGGTCATCGCGCACCTCGAGTCGGACCCGAATCGCGCGATCGAAGGCGTCGACGCGTTCCGCGCGTGGTTGCAGGACCTCATCGACACGACCATCGCCGAACTCGACGGCACACACTTCGACATCCCCGAACCGGTGAAGGCGGTCGAAGCGATGATCGCCCCGCCCGGCGGTGCCGCAGCGATGTACTACACCGGGCCGTCGGAAGACTTCAGCCGACCCGGCCGCACCTG
>JBBRHS010000475.1:0-2279 GCA_038222385.1 Acidimicrobiia bacterium | reverse complement strand
GTTGATGTCGATGGCGTGGCCGAACGCGTGCCGCGACCACGACGGAGCGGCATCGCTGTCGGCCGCGTTGCGACACGAGAATCCGCTCGAGTTGTCGTCGGGGGTCTCGAAGTCCTCGAACTCCGCCTGGGTGAAGATGGGTCGCATCGTGCGGACGGGGAACCGTCCGGCGTGGAGCCGGCGGAACACCTCGACGACCTGATCGGCGACGTCGGCATGCACGACGACCGTGCCCGAGTGATCGCGGTCGTCGAAGTCGATGAGGCTGACCGTGACCAGGCGCAGGTCGGCCGGCCCGACCGGGCAGCCCTCCCGCCACGAGGCGCCCAGATTCGCCGCCGTCACCGCCGCGATCGTCGACCGGAAGAGCGCAGGCGTCGGGGCGGCAGCCGTCGTCGAAGTCGTGGACGGGGTAGACCTCGACGGTTCGGACCTGGTCGACGGCTCGGAGGTCGATGTCGCCCCGGTCCCGCGCCCGCCGTCGCCGGCGCACGACGAAGCCGCCGTGACGAGGAGCAACCCGACCAGCACGGTCCGCATGGCGAGGATCATGCCCCCGCGGCGCGGGGCCTGGAGGCGCGGTCTGCGCTACTCGTGGGCGTCGGCCGAGCCGACTGGTTCGGCCGGCGCGGCAGCGTTGCGGGTGGTCGATCCGGCGAAGAGCGCGTGACCGTTCGTGATCTGCCCCGCACCCTCCTGTTCGTCGGACGCGACCGCTCGGGACGGCCGCTTGTGGGTGGTGAGCGCCCTCGTGAGCAGCACGCCGACGACGACCAACGAGATCCCGAGCCATTCCGGTGCGCCACCGGCGAAGAGCACGATGATTCCGATGATCGTGATCCAGGGGGTCACGGTGCCGACGAAGTCACGGACGGTCGGCGTCTCGGCCGAGCCGTCTCGAACGGCACGGAGCCGGTTCGGGTACCAGATCGTGAACTGCGCGGCGATGATGATGGGCAGGGTCTGGATGATCCACCCAGTCCAGATGTTGTTCGAGTTGCGCAGCACCGCGTCGCCGTAGAAGCCCGAAGCCGCTTCGATCCCGAACGCGAGCGCCCACACCCAGGTGAGCTGGTAGTTCACGCGGAGGAAGCCGGGCTCGTGCCAGAACTCCTCCGGTGCGTCCTCCTTCGCGTACTGCAACGTGAAGGGCCTCCGCACGAGGATCGATCCGAGCACGATGGCGAACAGCGCGAGGTTCGCGACTTCACCGCCCCAGAGCTCCAGCCAGTCACGCGTCGACGCGGATGCGAACGCGACCACGACTGCGAGGCCCGCGAAGTAGACGACATCGGAGTACTCGAGCATCTTCGGGGTCCCGCCCCGGATCCAGTTGACGAAGAGGATCACCAGCGCGAGCCCCAGCGCCAGCGCAGCCGACAGCTCGAGCCGGTTGTTGCCCTCCACCAGCGAGTAGAGGATCCACGGCGACAACCCGACCAGCGGGTTCGCGAGGATCTTGTCGAGGAGCGACGTCGCTCCCGTTTGCTTCCTGTCGATGCTGGTCATGGTCGAGTCCCCGGTCGCCGGCGCCCGTAGGCGTGCCCGAATGGTTCGATCACGACCATCGACTCGATCCGGGACACCCTTGAGGGCGGCGCGAAAGCCGCGGCGACGCGCCCGAATCCTGTGCGACACCGGGAGAGTTCCCACCGAACGCCGGAGCTGGAGGTGCAGCGGGGCGGGTGGTGCTCCCGGGGCGGCTGCCACCGCCACGTTTCCGATCGACCTGATGTGGGACGCGTGCTCCACTCCTGTTCACGCGTCTGGCTCGCCCGCGACTATCTCGAGGATCGCCTCGGCGACCCATCGGCGCTGGCCGCGGGGGCCGGGAGCCCGCTCGGTGAGAACGCCCAGCTCCGCGAGGCGACGCAAGACTCCGAGCGCCGTAGGGCGGGTGACTCCGAGGCGCTGCTCGGCGACTCGACTCGTCAGGATCGGGGATTCGAACGCGACGTCGACGAGCGCGGCAGCACTGCCGCGGGTGGTCGCGTGCACTCGTCGGCGGTACTCCTCGCGCAGGTCGACGAGCCTTTGTGCGCGCGCGAGCGCGTCGTTCGCCTGCCTTTCGATGCCGGTGAGGAAGAAGGTCAACCACGCGTCGATCTCCCCACGCTCACGCACGCCTTGGAGGCGTGCGTCGTACTCGTCGCGGTGCGCTTCGAAATAGGAACTGAGATAGAGGATCGGGTTCGACAAGCGGCCACGCGCCACGAGGAAGAACACGATCAGGAGCCGGCCGAGCCGCCCGTTGCCGTCGAGGAACGGGTGGATCGTCT
>JBBRHS010000474.1:0-2313 GCA_038222385.1 Acidimicrobiia bacterium | reverse complement strand
AACGCCACCGGCATGATCTCCGGCTGCATCGTGTAGCAGACACCCGTCATGAGCTCGGCGAGCTCGGCGGCGCTGCGGTAGCGCTCGAGGTCCATCCCGCGCCCCATGCCGATGTCGCAGGCCCGGCGCAGGACGATCGCGGCTTCGGCATCGTCGGGTTCGAAGCTCGCGTCGGCCCACTTGATGAAGCCGCCCCGCCACGGCGCCTCGGTGAAGGGCGCGGGCGCGGTGAGCCCGACTCCGTAGCCGATGGTCCACTCGAGCAGGAGCTCGCCGTCGCGCCAGAGCCGCGGCGTGCGCAGGCCATCCGGGGTGCCCGGCGGAACCTCGATGTCGTACTGGCGTGGGGTCGACGCAGCGCGGGCTGCGTGCGCGACCGCGAGGCCGGCGAGGTCGAACTGGTGGGTGCACTGCCAGTGCGGGTCGGCGACCGCGGCGACGGCGGTGGAGCGCGGCGACACCTCCATCCCGACGAGGAGCTCGAGCTGGGCTCCCGCCGCGGGACAGGTGCTCCACGGCCAGCGGCCGGCGGACGCGGTGACTCCGGTGACGACGCTCGTGTCGTGCTCCACCACGACGGTGAAGTGGTGGAAGTCGTCCTCGAGCGCAGCCTCGACGGTGCCTCCCGCTGGCCCGGTGTCGAGCATCCGCATCCGGATGCGGCGTCGGTACGAGCCGTCGGGTCGACCGGACACGACGACCGGAGCGGATGGGGTCATGACGGGCCCGTGGCGCGTGTCCGGTTCAGCTCGGCTTGGGGGGCCGGACGTTGATGGCGAGGGTGAAGATCGCGGTCACGACCGGCTCGCCTGTCTTCGCGTCCTTCCACGCCGTCTCCTGCACGTAGAACTCGAGCTTGCCGCCACTCGACTTCTCCCGCTCGTACACGTCGGTGACGACGGGCGTTCCCTCGAGCACGTCGCCGACCCGGGGCCAGCGGTGGTACTCGAACGCCTGCTCACCGTGAAGGATCGCCCGGCCGGGGCCGCGGAGCTTCTCGATCGGCAGGCCGGCCGCACCGCCCTCACCGGTCGAGCCCCAGAAGGGCATCACGAACGGGAAGGTGGGCGGGACGGGCGCGTCGTCGCCGTCGTAGACCTTGTCGTCGTCGAGGAGGGCCTGCGCGAACACCCTCACCGGGCCCCGTTCGATCCGCACCGTCTGGGTCGCGCCCTGGGTGCCCTTCAGCTCGTCGAGTGCCACGAGAGTCCTTTCCACGGGGTGACGACGGGATGACGCCCGTGTCAGGTCGCCGACGCTAGCCGGGCCGCCGCCCGGTCCGCACGAGGAGCAGCAGCCCGACGCCCGCGAGCACGACGAGCGCGGGAACGAGGGTGACGTGCAACCAGGCCTCCCGGCGGAAGTCGCCGACCGGTACGACCCGGCGACCGACGACGACGGCCCGGATGACGTCGTCGGTGAGCCAGACGCCGCGGAGGTCGAGCGCAGGCGGCGAGGCCGTCGCCCGGATCCCGATCTGACTCCACGCAAGCCGTTGGCCGCCGACCGCGGCGACGATCCCGAGGCCGACGACGAGCACGCCCACGATGCCGGCCGTTACCCGTCGGGACCGGATCGCGGCGACCACGCCTGTGATCGCGGCACCCACGAGCACCGGGACGAGCGCAAACGCGGCGACTCGGTGCGCGGTGCGGGTCAGGTCGACGTGGCTCTCGACCCGGCCGATCGCCTGCGAGTTGCTGCCCAGGAAGATCCCCTGCGGCTGGTAGCGGAATGACAACCACACGCCGCTGAGCACCAGCACCACGACGAGCACGAGCGCGGCGACGGCGAGCGCGACGAAGACCCGACCGGCGCTCACCAGCCGAGTACGTGCCGGAGACGGGGACCGGTAAGCAGTGGGCGCAGTTGCCATCGTGCCAGGTCGCTCCCGACGATCCTCACCGCACCGGGGCGATAGCAAGCGCGAGCGGACGATCGATCCGAAACGCATGTCGCTGACCCGCTGTTATACGGGTGATATGGGACGGTGCGGATATGTGCGCAGGTCCTCCGCCACACCGTTGTCACAGCCGTCACGCCGGCATCGCTCACATCGCGGCTCGCTCGCCATCCGTCCGAGCGCGCCCGCTCCCCGAGAGCCGACGATCAGAGGCACTCGTGCCAGGCATGCGAACGTCGATCGGCTCAGCCGGTGGCACGCGACGTTCTGGTTCGGCGACCGATGCCAGGCGAAAGCTCGATGTCACGACGCCGCACTTCACGGATCGAGTCGCGGAGGCGCAAGAGCTCGTCGCGAGCCGCGACAGCACGCCGGCACTCGCCGACGCTGACCGAGACCTTCTCAGCACC
>JBBRHS010000473.1:0-2320 GCA_038222385.1 Acidimicrobiia bacterium | reverse complement strand
CGGGCCGAACGCGGCGTCGGCGACGGCGCTCCGTTCGAACTCGGTGATGGCGTCGATGAGTGTCCAGGGGACGTGGGGGATGTCGGTCGCCTCGTAGGCATTGCCCTCGAGCATCGGCGGCGGATCGATGCCCTGCTCGATCCCGTGGAGTCCGGCCGCGATCGTCGCCGCGAACGCGAGGTAGATGTTCGCGTCGGCCCCGGGGATGCGCGACTCGATGCGGAACCCCTGGCCGTGGCCGACGAGTCGGTACCCGCAGGTGCGGTTGTCGCGGCCCCACGCGAGCGCGGTCGGCGCCCACGACTCCGGCTGGTAGCGCTTGTAGGAGTTCACCGTGGGGGCGAACATCCACGCGAGCTCGCGGCCGGTGGCGACGAGCCCACCGAGCCACCCCCGGAAGGCGGGGGAGATGTGGTCGGGTGCGTCGTCGCTCCACATCAGGCTGGTGGAACCGTCGGCGTCCCACAGGCTCGAGTGGATGTGGCACGACGACCCGACGTCGTCCATCGAGTACTTCGCCATGAACGTGAGCGCGCGCCCGTTCGCCGCCGCGATCTCCTTGGCCCCGTTCTTGTAGATGACGTGGCGGTCGGCCATGGTCAGCGCGTCGGTGTAGCGGAGGTTGATCTCGTGCTGGCCCCTGCCGGCTTCGCCTTTGGAGAACTCGACCGGGATGCCCGCGCCGTCGAGGCCGTTGCGGATCTGGCGGATGAGGTACTCGTCACGCGTCGTCTGGAAGATGTGGTAGTCCTCGATCACTGCCGAATGCGGCGTGAGGCCGGAGAAGTCGAGCGCCTCGGCCTCGTCGTACGACTCCTTGAACAGGAAGAACTCCAGCTCGGATCCGGTCTTGACGGTGTAGCCGAGCGCCGCAGCTCGCTCCAGCTGGCGTTGCAGGATGCGCCGGGGTGAGACCTCGACCGGCGCACCGGAGTCGTCGTCGACGAGGTCACAGAGCACGAGCGCGGTCTTCTCGAGCCACGGGATGATGCGCAACGTGGCGAAGTCGGGGACGCACCGGAAGTCGCCGTAACCCGTCGACCAGTTCGCGAACTCATACCCCGGCAAGGGCGTCATGTCGACGTCGACGGCGAGGAGGTAGACGCAGGCCTCGATCGCGCCGCCGCCCGCGAGCACCTCCTCGCAGAAGAAGTGCCCGGTGACGCGCTTGCCGATCAAGCGACCCTGCAGGTCGGTGAAGCACACGAGGACGGTGTCGATGTCGCCGTCGTCGACCATCGTCGTGAGTGCCTTCTGGTCGAGCATGCCCGTCAGCATCGGTCCTCCGGTCGGAGCCGCCAGCGTATCGGCCGCCGATTCCGTCCCGATCGGATGTTGGCAGCATGAGGTCCGGATTCCGGATCTGACGCTGCCAACGTCGGGTGACGGTCGACGGTTACTCGGGAGTCACATACGCGGCGGTGATGCCGCCGTCGACCACGAGCGACGAGCCGGTCATGAACGACGCGTCGTCGGACGCGAGGAACAACGCGGCCTTGGCCAGCTCCTCGGCGCGGCCGAGCCGACCCATCGGGATGTGCACGAGGCGTCGTTGGCGTCGTGCGGGATCAGACATCAGTTCCGCGAGCAGCTCGGTCTCGATCGGTCCCGGGCACAACGCGTTCGCCCGAATTCCCCGGCGGGCGTACTCGACCGCGATCTCACGGGTCATCGAGAGCACGCCGCCCTTGCTCGCGGTGTAGGCGATCTGGGCGGTCGCGGCCCCCATGAGCGCCACGAACGACGCCACGTTGATGATCGAGCCACCCCCCGAAGCGAGCATCGCCGGGATGCCGTACTTGCAACCGAGCCAGACGCCCTTGAGGTTCACCTCCATGACCGTGTCCCAGGTCGACTCGGGGGTCTCGGTGGTGCCACCGTCGTCGGCGGGGAAGATGCCGGCGTTGTTGTAGAGCACGTGCAATCCGCCGAACGCCTCCACCGTGGCCGCGACCATCGCCTCGACCTGGGCGGCGTCGGACACGTCGACGGAGGCGAACACGGCAGTCCCGCCCGCGGCCTCGATTGCGGCGACGGCGTCTTCGCCGTCGGACCGCACGAGGTCGGCGACCGCGATGCTCGCGCCCTCGGCCGCGAACAGCTCGGCCGCGACGCGACCCATTCCCTTGCCCGCTCCCGTGATGAGCGCGACCTTGCCGTCGAGTCGTCCCACAGACCTCTCCTGTTAGGTTCGCCAGGAACCTATCGGGTGGTCCCCGGGAGAAATGGGGAGATCAGGTGAAGGTCTCGGTCACCGTCTCCGGGTTGCGCCGACTCTTCGGCAACGACCTCGCGGCCGTCGTCGACGTCGCCCGGGTCG
>JBBRHS010000472.1:0-2332 GCA_038222385.1 Acidimicrobiia bacterium | reverse complement strand
GCCGCTGGGCGTCGCCGGCGGCGGCCTTCGCCATCGACGTCGCCATCGTGGCGCGCTCGTCGCGCTCGGCGATCGTGAGCGCGGCGAAGTAGCCCGTGGCCCGGGCCCGTTCGATCGCGATCACCATGTCGGCGAACATGTGCTTGATCGCCTGGAACGAGCCGATCGGCACGCAGAACTGCTCCCGCTCCTTGGCGTAGGCCAGGGTGATGTCGAAGATCACCTGGGTCGTGCCGACGGTCTCGAGCGCGAGTGCGACCGTGGCCTCCTGCACCGCGCGCCGGATCGCGGCGCTCGTCGCCGGGCCGGGCTCGCCGAGCGTGGCCTCGGCTCCCACGGCGACGTCGCGCAGGACGACCGAGCCGATCAGGCGCGTCGGATCGAGGCTCCGGACCGGTTCGACCGCGAGCCCCGGTGCGTCGCGGGGCACGACGAACGCACCGAGGTCGCCTTCGCCGTGGCCTTCGCCGGTCTGGGCCACCACGACGAAGGCGTCGACCGCGGGGGCCTCCATCACCAGGTGCTTCGCTCCGGTGAGCACCCACCCGGCGCCGGCGCGCTCCGCGGTCGTGACGACGCCGACCTGATCATCGAGGGCGAGGGAGCCGGTCCGCCCTGCTTCAGCGACGGGGCGGAGGAACCGGTCGTGTTGGCCGGGGCTGCCAGCCTCGCGGATCGCGGCAACGTACTGCGACACGGTCGACAGCAGCGGGCCGGGTGCCATCGACTGCCCGAGCGCTTCGACGAGCACCGCCAGTTCGACGGTCCCGAAACCGAGACCGCCGGCCGACTCCGGCACCGTGAGCGCGGGCCAACCGAGCTCGACCATGTGCGACCACAGCGGCTCGCAGTCGACGTCGGCCCCCGCGATGCGCTGCTCGGCGACCTTGCGCACGAAACCCGGTGTGCATTCCCGCGCCAACACCGCCCGCACAGAGTCGCGCAGCTCCTCCTGCTCGGACGTGAACTCCAACTCCATCTCAGATCGTTCCGCTCACTCGCCCGGGTCGGGAACTGAGCGTCGATCGGTGTGTTCGTTCGCTCCACATCGAGATCGTTCCGCTCACTCGCCCGGGTGGGGAACTGCGCGTCGATCGGTGTGTTCGTTCGCTCCACATCGGTGGGACGCTAGCTGACGTCGGCGTCAGGCTCGGGGGCGACGAGAGCACCGACGGCGCGCCGATCGAGCTTGTCCATCGCGGTCGTGGGGAGCACCTCGACGATCACGATCCCCTCGGGCAGCTTGTAGCCCGCCAACCCGGCGGCCCCGTGTTCGCGGAGCTGGGCCAGCGTCGGTGGGGTGCGGGGATCTCTTGCCACCACAACGGCGACGCCGACCTCGCCCATCACCGGATCCGGCCGGGGCCCGATCGCGACGCCGCCTACCGCCGGATGGGTCGAGAGGGCGGCCTCGACCTCGACCGGGTAGACGTTGTAGCCGCCCCGCACGTACATCTCCTTGCTCCGACCGACGAGCTGCAGGCGACCCTCGTCGTCGATCCGGCCGAGGTCGCCGGTGCGGACGTGGCCGTCGGCCGTGAACGCCGCCGCGGATGCTGCGGGGTCGCGCCAGTAGCCGGCCATCACGGCTGGTGAACGCAGACAGATCGCGCCGACCTCGCCCGGGTCCATCGGCCGGTCGTCGTCGTCGAGGATGGCAAGGTCGACCGACGGATGCGGGCGGCCCACGCTCACCACGGCGTCCTCGGGTGGGTCGTCGAACCCGGTGCCGAGCCCGATGCCGGCCTCGGTGCACGAATACCGCGTGGCCAACGCGGCGCCGAACCGGGCGCGGGCCTCGTCGGCGAGGCCCGGGGTGACGGGCCCTCCCCCCACGGTGACGAACCGCACCGACGACAGGTCGTGGTCGTCGAAGTCGGGCCGGCGCAGCATGAGCGCGAGCTGGGCCGGCACTCCGGCGACGCTCGTCATCCGGTGCTCCGCGACGAGGCGGAGCGCGTCGGATGCGGTCCAGCGCTCGGTGATGAAGGTGGTGCCGCCGCGTCTCAGGTTGCCCTCGAGCTTGGTCATGAAGCCGAGGTGCGCGAACGACGTGCCGGTGAACGTGCGGGCGCCCCCGCCCCATTGGTCGCCGACGTCGGTCGCGGTGATGAAGTCGATCTGGCGGTGGCGGTACTCGGCACCCTTGGGGATCCCCGTCGTGCCCGAGGTGAAGATGATCGCGAGCGGCTCGTCGGGGTCGGGAGTCCGATCCTCGGGACCATCTCTTTTTTTTCGAGGAGCCGCTGCCCTACACCGATCCATGGGGCTATTCCGAGCTGTGCAAGGGCACAACCGTGCCGATTGCCGGAGGCGAATGCCTGACCGCCAC
>JBBRHS010000471.1:0-2336 GCA_038222385.1 Acidimicrobiia bacterium | reverse complement strand
CTGGAAGCAGGCGCCGCGATCGGCGCCGCTGTGTCATCGGGTTGTGTGCGGAGCTCGACCGGCAACGGCACCGCAAAGCCGTTGCGATAGGCGAACTCGCGCAGGCCGTCGTCGTACAGGGCGACGACCAAGGCGCGTTCGGTGTCGAGCAGGGGTGGTGTGACGAGCGCGGTCGGCGCAACGCACTTGTAGTACGAGACCCCAGCGACGAGGTGCAGGACGCGCACGGCGGCGGCGATTGCCGGGGTGTCCGGGAGCTGGAACGGGAACTCGATGATCTCGGCGAGCTCGATGTCGGCGCCGATGCGGTACTCCAGTGCGAGGCGACTCCCGTCGATCTTCGTCGGTTCGAACGTGAACGGCCCGGAGAGCACCGGCCCCGACCCGGGCGTCACGTCGGACCCGCGACGGTCGCGATCGCCGCCGCGAGGGTCGGTGCGAGCGAGCGGTCTGCATAGGTCACGTCGTCGATCTGGGCTACGGCCTGCACCGAGCCCCAGGGCCACAGGCAGGCGACCGACGTGGCGGACCGGAGCGCATCGAGCGAGATGCGCCCCTCGGCGACAGTTGCCCGGTCGATGCACGCGCCGCGCCAGGCGCTGTCGGGAACGCCGTCGGCGAGCGGTGGGGTGACGACCCGACCTGCGATCTCGGCGAAGAGGACGCCGGGACCGATGCACGACACCGCGTCGTCGAGCTGCAGCCAGACGACTTCGTTGCAGGCGGCCGCCGTCGCCTCGCGGGTCCCGGCGCGGAGTTCCGCGTCGCCGAGGAGGAGCGCGTTGGCCGTGGGGCTGCGGTGGTTGCGTCGGTGACGAGAGACGATCAGACGCAGCGGCGTCGACGCATCCGGCGCGGTGAACGGCTCGGTCACCACCGTCCAGTCGGTACCGGGTGCCGCGGCCTTGTGATCGGCCGGACTCGGGACCAGGGCGACGATCGTTGCCGGCGCGTCGCTCGCGGCGATCGCCGCCCGTACCGTGTCGGCGTCGAAGCCGACATAGCCGAGAGTCCCGGCGGCCCGCTCGAGGACGGCGATGTGTTGGACGAGCAGGAGCTGCTCCCTCAGGTGGCAGACGGGTGAGATCCCGAGCGAGGTCCCGAACCGGATCGCGATCTCGGGGGGAAGGGAGTTGCGATCGTAGAGGCTGCCGTTCACCCAGACGGATGAGCGGCGGTCACTCACGGATCTCGAAGAACTGGTCGGCACCGCTCAGGGAGAGCACGCTCCGACACGCCGCGGAGGGGTGGGCCAACGCGAGGTCGGCATCGGTCGCAACCGCCCGCTTCTTCGCTGCGATCAGCACACCGAGACCGCTCGAATCGAGGAACGTGACTCCCGACAGGTCGACGACTCCGGTCGACGATCCGGTCGCCGTGATGGCGTGGAGCTGTTCCCGCAGCTCGTCGGCGCAGGCGAGATCGATCTCGCCCGAGATCACGAGGGTCGCGGTTCCGTCGCGGTCGACGCGTTCGAACGCGGGTGCTGGCTGACTCATCGTGCGCCTCCCGTCGGTGATCGTCGCCCGGACCAGAGTCGCGCGTGCCCAGGACGAACTCCAATGCGGGCCCGACGAACTGACGGGCACGTCAGGTATCGTGGGCGGCATGGAGCTCCCGAAGATCATCAGTGTCGACGACCACGTCGTCGAGCCGCCCCACGTCTGGCAGACCTGGCTTCCGGCCCGCTTCCGGGCGCAGGGTCCGCGCGTCGAACGGGGAACCTGGGGCGACTTCCGCCTCAAGCCGGGAGCCAACTACGAACAGGAGCAGGTCGAGGGAGGTCAGCCCGGCGACTTCTGGGTCTACGAGGACCGCATCATCTACGTGCACAAGCGGTTCGTCGCGATCCCGCTCGAAGCGACGCCCGACGGCGACGTGTCGCGCTTCGACCGCACGAAGATGGTCATGACGGCCATGACCTACGACGACATGCGCCCCGGTTGCTACGAGCCGAAGGCGCGCGTCGAGGACCAGGAGCTGAACTGGGTGGAGGCGTCTCTGCCGTTCCCGACGTTCCCTCGCTTCTGCGGTCAGACCTTCCTCGAGGGCAACGACATGGAGCTCGGCCTCGCGTGCGTACAGGCCTACAACGACTGGATGGTCGAGGAGTGGTGCGCGCCGTCGGGCGGCGCGCTGCTCCCGCTCTGCATCATCCCCATGTGGGACGCCGAACTCGCGGCGGCCGAGGTGTTGCGCAACGCGGCGCGCGGTGTGCGGGCGGTGTGCTTCAGCGAGATCCCGACGCATCTCGGGTTGCCGAGCATCCACACCGGGTTCTGGGATCCGTTCTTCGCCGCGTGCAACGACACCGGTACGACCATGTGCATGCACAT
>JBBRHS010000470.1:0-2345 GCA_038222385.1 Acidimicrobiia bacterium | reverse complement strand
ACCACTGACGCTAGGCGCGCGCCTCGAGCGCGCGGGCGGCCTCGGCGATCCAGGCGCCGTCGTCGCGCGGTCGCGGGTCGACGCCGTAGAGGCGCGCCGCGTTCGTGCTCAGGATCTTCTCCTTCACCGCGGGTGTGAGCTCCGGGTAGCCGTGCCGGGCGCGCAGGTCCTCGGGGATCGTGAAGGCACGGAACGCGTCGATGAGCGGTTGCGGCGGTCCGTACCAGATCGAATCGGTGCCCCACAGGATGCGGTCCTCGCCGACGGCGACCAGGAGCTTGCCGAGCACGTGTGCGGCCTCGCGGGGTCGGCGCAGCATGAGGAACCACGTGCTCCCCAGCTCGGCCCACACGTTCGCGCCCGGCCCGACTCCCGCTTCGGCGAGGCTCCGGACGAGCCGGTTCACGCCGTGGCCACCCTCCTCGTAGGCAGACTCCTCCGCGCCGGCATCGATGTCGTAGCCGGAGTGGTACACGACGAGGTCGATCTCGGGGAAGGCCGCCGCAGCGGGGCCGACGTCACGCGGCGACGACCCCGCGGGTGTCGCGTCGGGCACCGGTCCCGCGATCCCCTTGTGCGCGCAGACGAGGCGCGGGCCGACGTCGCGCACGCGTTCGAGGAACGGGAACCCCCACGCCTCGTCGTCGAGGAAGAACCCGCCCGGTCCTTCCCGCGTGGCCCCGACCTCGGGTGGATCCCACAACGTGTAGACCTTCCAGCCCGACGGCCGCAGCGCGTCGCGCCAACCCTCCATCCGGTCGAGCTCCGCTTCGCCGAGGTTCGGGTGCACGATCGTGTGGGTGAGCACCCTGCCGGTGTCGGCGTACCGGTCGACGATCTCTCGCACCGCCGCGATCTCCTCGTTCGGGAGCACGATCGTGTCGGGCAGACCGGGCAGCGCGGTGATGAGGGCGACCGCTGTCTCACTCCCGCCGAACACCTGCGCGGCCCACTGCGACGCAGCCAGGAGGTGCGGGTCGAGGGCGTCGCCCCAGCGTTCGGGGTCGACCAGGCGCAGGAACCCGGCCAACGCCTCACCGCCCCGTCCCCACCGGGCCGGCGACACGAGGTGCGTCTGCACGTCGATGACCGGCGCGGAACCGCTGAACGTCGCATCGGCCGCGGCACGGTCGGCCACGGCCTCGATCGGGACGGCGTAGAAGCCTCCGCCGTGCGCCGCGTCGACGGCCCGCAGCGTCGCCGCGGTCAGGAGCCGTCCCGCGCCGACGTCGTCGGGGATCGCCACGAGCGCGGCGCGGTCGGCGCACCGCCACGGCATCGGGTGGTACTCGTCGCTCGAGCGGCGGGCCAGGAGCGGCGGGACCGGGGTGATCACCCGTCCATCATTGCCGCGCGCGGGTACCGTGCGCGGCATGACCGACGACGCTCGCACCCGCCAGAAGCAAGAGGCCGGCGAACGAGCCGTCGACTGGGTCGAGTCGGGCATGACGATCGGCCTCGGCACCGGCAGCACGGCGATCTGGGCGATCCGCAAGATCGGAGCCATGCGTGCGTCGGGGGAGCTGCGCGACATCGTGGGCGTGCCAACGTCGAACGCGAGCAAGCTCCTCGCGTTGGACCTGGCCATTCCCGTGGCGACCCTCGATGACGAGCTCATCTCCATCGACGTCACGATCGACGGTGCCGACGAGGTGGACCCGGCGCTCAATCTCGTGAAGGGCGGTGGCGGCGCGCTGCTCCACGAGAAGATCGTCGCCCAGGCGAGCCGGCGCGAGGTGATCGTGGTCGACGGCGCGAAGCCTTCGCCGATGCTCGGGACCCTCCGCGTGCTCCCGGTCGAGGTCGTGCAGACCGGCGCGGGCGTGGAGACCGCGTACCTGGAGTCGATCGGAGCGTCGGTCACGCTGCGCCACGTCGACCAGCACGAACGGTTCGTGACCGATGAAGGCAACTTCATCCTCGACTGCGACTTCGGACCCATCGACGACCTCGAGCGCCTCGACGCGCTGCTCCACGCCCGGGCCGGCATCGTCGAGCACGGCCTCTTCCTCGGCCTCACCACCGACCTGCTGATCGCCGGCCCCGACGGCGTCGAGCACCGCACCGCCCCCTGACCCTCTGGGTCTACGCGGGTTCGGCGGCGAGGACGCGGCCGATCTTGACGAGCTGCGGAGTCCCGGAGCCGAGGGTGAACTCGATGCCCTTGGCCCACAGGAAGTAACGGTGGATCGGGTAGTCGAGGTCGATGCTGATGCCACCGTGCACGTGCAGTGCGGCGTGACCGACCCGACTGCCGCCGTCGGACGCCCAGTACTTCGCCGTTGCGACCTCGGTCTCGGCCGGCTTGCCCTCTTCGAGCCGCGTCGCGGCGAGGAGCATCGTCA
>JBBRHS010000469.1:0-2355 GCA_038222385.1 Acidimicrobiia bacterium | reverse complement strand
TGGGTAGCATCCGGGCGTGTCGCGAGACTTGGGGACGGATCGGCCGTGACCGACGTTCGAGTGCTCGGACCGGTGCAGGTGTCCACCGAACACGGGCTCGCCCGCTTGCGGCCCCGCGAGGCCGCGGTCGTCGCAGCACTCGCGCTCGGCGACCGGCCGCTCCTCGCCGCCGACATCGCGCAACTGATCTGGAGCACACCGCCGGCCTCGGCCGTCGGCGCGGTGCGCAACCACGTCTCCCAGCTGCGTCGGAGCATGGGCCGGATCGTGTCCGTCGGCTCGGGATACCGCTTCGAGACCGACGTCCGGGTCGACGCCCGGACGTTGGGGTCGGTCGCCGCCCGGGCCCGAGCCGGCGACCTCGAGGGCGACCCGACCGCGCAGGCGGCGACGCTGCGTGCAGTCCGGGGTTCCTGGCGCGGCGATGCGTTCGGCGAGCTCGTGTCACACCCGCGGGTGATCGCAGCGCGGGACCATCTCGATGGTCTCCGCGCGGTGATCGACGAAGAGCTCGCGGCGGCGCTCCTCGACGCGCGCCAGACCGAGCGTGCCCACCTGTTACTCGAGCAGCTGGTGCGCGAATCGCCTCGCAGTTCGCGCCGTTGGTCGTTGCTCGCGCTCGCGAGTTACCGATTGGGCAGGCGCGACGAAGCCCTGGTCGCGAGCATGCGCGCGAACGATTTCCGAACCGATGCCGGTACGGCCGACGACGAGCAACTCGTGCGGATCTTCCGTGACGATCCGGTCCTGTTGACGGTGGCCGCGAGGCCGGTGACGCGGCGAGCGGTCCCGATCATCGGCGTACCGGTCGACCCGCGTCTTCGTCGGTATCCGCTGGTCGGCCGCGACGCCGATCTGGCGCGCCTCGAGGCGGCTGTCGACCAGGCCGCGGCGGTACCGGCGCCGTCGGCGTCGCACCTGCTCGTGGTGGAGGGTGAACCGGGGATCGGGAAGACGAGGTTCGCATACCGAGCGGCGACGGCTGCATCCGGGCGGGGGCTCCTCGCGCTGTGGGGCTGGTGCGACCTCGCGCCGAACGAGCTCTTCGCGGCGCTCGGGCGCCTCGTGCAGGACCTCGTGGCCGCGCTGGGTGCCGAGGTGGTCGGCGAGCTCGCCGCCGACGACCTTCCGGCACTGGTCGACCTGGTTCCCGATGCCGTCTGGGAGCCGGGCCAGCACGGCACGGGAGGCGGGCCGACGACGGTCTCGCGCGATGCCGCGCTCCGAGTGCTGGTCGCAGCCGCGCGGCAGCGTCCGATCATCTGCGTCGTCGACGACGTGCAGTGGGCGCAGCCGTCGACCGTCGGTGCGCTGCTCGATCTCGCTGCCTCCGACGCTCCGATCGCGCTCGTGGTCGTCGGGCGTCTCGGCCAGGTGCCTCCCGAATTCGAGGTCGCGCCGGAGCGGAAGGTCGTGCTCGCCGAGCTCGACGTCGACGCGGTTCGGGAGTTCCTGGCGCGAGCGCTCGACTTCGAACCCGATGCCGAACTCGCGGAGCTGATCTGGTCCCGTGCCGCCGGCCACCCCCTGTTGCTCTTGAACATCGTCGAGTCGATCGAACCGTCGTTAACCCGCGAAGCCGTCTACTCGCTGGCCTCGGGGCAGGAGCTCCCGAGGTCGGTGGCCGATGGGGTTGCTCGACGGCTCGCCGAGCTCGGCCCCTCGGCGCTGCTGGCGGTCAATGCCGCGAGCGTCCTCGGACCGTCGTTCTCGCCTCCGCTGCTGGCCGACATGATCGATCTCGACGAGCACGCTCTCGCGGAAGCCACCGCGGCCGGGATCGTCGCACCCGAAGCCCGACGGGGACGCGCCCGGTTCTGTCACGAGCTCGTGCGGGCTGCGATCTACGACGGCCTGGCTCCACTCGAACGGGCCCAGTTCCACGAGGCGGCGGGGAAGGCCCTCGAGAACCGGGGGGTTCCGCGGTGGAACGAGGTCGCGTTCCACTTCGTGGCCTCGGCCGAGCTCGACCCGCGTCGCGCGGCGGTCGCCAGTCGGCGAGCGGGGCGGGAGGCCACGAAGTCGTTCTCGTTCGCGCAAGCCGCGGAGCACCACCGCCTCGAGGTCGAATTGCTCGAGCTGGCCGGTGAGACCGACACGCCGGCCCTCGTCGACGCCCTCGTCGAACGGGGCTTAGCGATGCTCCGCTGCGGCGATCCCGGGATGGTCACCGTCGCGATGCGGGCGGCGCTGCTCGCGCGCGAGCGCGACGATGCGGATCGCTTCGCCCGGGCGATGACCGTGCTCTGCGACATGGGCCTCACGAGTGAAGCCGGTGCGCCTGATCCGGAGATCGTCGAGCTCCTCGATGCGGCGTTGGCGGGAGCTCGCGATCCGGACCTGATCGCGCCGCTG
>JBBRHS010000468.1:0-2359 GCA_038222385.1 Acidimicrobiia bacterium | reverse complement strand
CATCCTCCTGGGAGCGGCGCGCCAACGGCACCAGGCCGTCGACCATCTCCTGCTCGCCGGCCCTCCCGGTCTGGGCAAGACGTCGCTCGCGGGCATCGTCGCCGCAGAGATGCAGGTGGCGTTGCGGGTCACGAGCGGGCCTGCGCTCGAACGGGCCGGCGACCTCGCCGCGATCCTCACCAACCTCGACGACGGCGATGTCCTCTTCATCGACGAGATCCACCGACTGCCGCGGGCGGTCGAAGAGGTGCTCTACCCCGCGATGGAAGACTTCCAGCTCGACATCGTGATCGGGAAGGGCCCGTCGGCCCGGTCGTTGCGGCTCGACCTCCCGCGCTTCACGCTCGTCGGTGCGACCACGCGGACCGGCCTCATCACCGGACCCCTGCGCGACCGGTTCGGATTCGTGGCCCGCCTCGACTACTACGAGCCGGCCGATCTCGTTGCGATCATCGACCGTGCGGCCCGGATCCTCGGTGTGCCCCTCGCACGCGAGGGCGCCGAGGAGATGGCGCGCCGGGCCCGGGGAACGCCCCGCATCGCCAACCGATTGCTCAAACGGGTCCGCGACTACGCCGAGGTGCGCGCCGACGGGACGGTCAGCGCGGCGGTCGCGCGCGATGCACTGGCGCTGTTCGAGGTCGACGAACGGGGGCTCGACAAGCTCGACCGGGCGATCCTCGCGGTGCTGTGCCGGGCGGCCGGTCGGCCGATGGGACTCACCACCTTGGCCGTGTCGGTGGGGGAGGAGCCCGAGACCGTCGAAGACGTCTACGAGCCGTACCTCCTGAAAGAGGGCCTGATCGAGCGAACCCCGCGGGGCCGTCGGGCGACCGTGGCGGCCTACACGCACCTGGGGATCTCGGCGCCGCCCGACGGTCCCGAGACATCCCTGTTCGGCTAGCGTCGGCACCCGCATGACTGCCGCCCTCATCTACCTGGCGATCCTCGTCGTCGCCTTCTTCCTCCTCATCGTGATGCCCCAGCGGCGCCGGATGGCAGCCCACCGGGCGCTCGTCGACGCGATGGAGGTCGGCGACGAGATCGTCACGACAGCAGGGATCCACGGCACAATCCGCCGACTCGACGAAGCCACCCTCGAGCTCGAGATCGCGCCCGGGGTCGTGGTGACGCTCGCCCGGGGCGCCGTCTCCCAGCGCCGCAGACCGGGAGCGCAGGGCGAGATCAGCGCCCCGTCCGACGAGATCGCGAACGACGCCCCCCCGCCCGAACACCGCGCCGACTGATCCGATGCGGCGCAACGTCTGGTACCTGGTCATCACGTTCGTGGTCGTCGGCGGGACGTTCGCGGCGACGTTGATCTCGGGGAACACGCCGATCCTCGGTCTCGATCTCCAGGGCGGGATCTCGGTCACGCTCAACCCGGTCGAGGGGACGAGGAGCAGCTCGATCGACCAGGCGCTCGAGATCATCCGGAACCGGGTCGACGGACTCGGCGTCGCCGAGCCGGAGATCAGCCGCCAGGGTGACTCGATCGTCGTCGACCTCCCCGGGGTGAAGGACCGGGCCAAGGCCGAACGCATCATCGGCCGGACCGCGGAGCTGCGGTTCCGGCCCGTCCTCACGACGCTCCCGCCCTACGACCCGGCCACCGCCACGAGCACCACGACGACCACCGTCGCGGGCGCCCCTCCGGCCGAACCCACGAGCGACGGTTCCGACATCCCGACCACCACCCCCGCCGAGGACCTCCCCGCGGCGACGGTCGTGCTCCCGGGTCGCCGGGAGGGCGACAACCCCTCGGAGCGGTACCAACTCGGCCCGACCGAGCTGACGGGTGAGGCGATCAGCGGCGCGCGGGCTCGGTTCCAGGAGGGCAGCTGGGCGGTCAACGTCGACTTCACCGGCGAGGGCAGCGGCCAGTGGGACGAGCTCGGCCAGAAGAACTTCCAGAAGCAGGTCGCGATCGTGCTCGACGGCGTGGTGCAGAGCGCGCCCGTCATCCAGGGCGGGAACGAGGCGTTCGAGTCGTTCGGCGGTCAGGCCACGATCTCGGGGACCTTCTCCGAGTCGGAGGCCAAGGACCTCGCGCTGGTCCTGCGCTACGGCGCGCTCCCGGTGAAGTTCGACGCCGACAACCAGCGGGTGCAGAGCGTCTCACCCTCGCTCGGCAAGGACCAGCTCCGGGCCGGGATCGCGTCCGGGATCATCGGCCTCCTGCTCGTCGCGATCTTCATGCTCGCCTACTACCGGCTGCTCGGCGCGGTCGTGATCCTCGGGCTCTCGCTGACCGCGATGGCGGTCTACTCGCTCGTGACCTACCTCGGTCAGAGCATCGGCCTCACGCTCACGCTCGCGGGCGTCACCGGTCTCATCGTGTCGGTGGGTGTCACCGTCG
>JBBRHS010000467.1:0-2363 GCA_038222385.1 Acidimicrobiia bacterium | reverse complement strand
AACCTCCACAACGCGCGCCGTGCCCGCGTCCCGATCGTGAACATCGTCGGCGACCAGGCGAGCTACCACCACGGCTACGACGCGCCCCTCACCTCCGACATCGACACGCTCGCCCGCAACTTCTCGGGGTGGCAGCGCACGTCGAGCAGCACCGAAGCGGTCGCGGCCGACGCGGCGGAGGCCGTCGCCGCGGCGCGCACGCCACCGGGCCAGATCGCGACGCTCGTGCTCCCGGCCGACGTCTCCTGGAGCGAGGGTGGCCGACCCGCGCCGCCGGCGCCGGTGCCCGCCCCGGCGACCGTGCCCGCCGACGTCGTCGACCAGGTCGCCAAGGTGCTGCGCTCCGGTGAACCCACCGCGCTGCTGCTCGGAGGACGCGCGGTCCGGGAGGCCGCGCTCGTCGCCGCGAGCCGCATCGCCAACGCGTGTGACGCCAAGCTCCTCGCCGAGACGTTCCCCACCCGTCTCGAACGGGGCGCGGGGCGGCCCGCGGTCGATCGGCTCGGCTACCTCGCCGAGTTCACCGTCGCCCAACTCTCGGGCCTGCGCCACCTCGTGGTCGTCGACTCGAAGGCACCGGTGTCGTTCTTCGCCTACCCGGGCAAGGAGAGCTACCTCGTGCCCGACGACTGCTCCGTCCACGTGCTCGCCGCGCCCGGCGACGACACCCTCGCCGCGCTCGAGCAGCTCGTCGAAGCGGTCGGCGCGACCGACACCGCGCCGACGCCGCACCCCGCGCTGCGTCCCGAAGCACCGACGGGCGCAGTGACCGGTGAGACCGTCGCGGCATCGCTCGGCGCAGTGCTCCCCGAGGGCGCGATCGTGGTCGACGAGAGCCAGACGCTCGGGATCTGGGCGTCGGGCGCGACTGCGGGCGCGCCCCGCCACGATTGGCTCACGCTCACCGGAGGTTCGATCGGCTTCGGACTCCCGGCCGCGACCGGTGCCGCGGTCGCGTGCCCCGACCGGCCGGTGATCTGCCTCGAGGCCGACGGCAGCGCGATGTACACGCTGCAAGCGCTGTGGACACAGGCGCGGGAGGGACTCGACGTCACGACGATCATCCTCAACAACCGCTCCTACGCGATCCTGAACATGGAGCTGCAACGCGTCGGCGCCACCGAGCCGGGGCCGAAGGCGCTGTCGATGCTCGACCTCTCCGTCCCGCCCATCGACTTCGTCGCGCTGGCGCACGGTCTCGGCGTCCCCGCGGTCCGACCCGACTCGGCCGAGGCGTTCACCGCCGCGCTCGCCCGTGCCCTCGCCGAACCCGGCCCCCACCTCATCGAAGCCGTCGTCTGACCGGACGCCCCGAACGCTTTGGCGTCGCACGTCGACAACTGTTGTCGAGTTGCGACGCCAGAGCGCGTTCTACTCGGGCGCGGACGGGCGGGGGGCGGCGAGGAGGACGGCGATGCGGTCGACGAGATCGTCGAGCGGCGCGGGTGGATGCGAGCCGAGGGGCTCCACGCCGAAGACCGCCTCGGTGACGCCCACCTCTTCGCCTGCCTCGAGGTAGATGATCAACGACGTCGCCTGCGTCGGCAAGGGAGTGACGATCACCTCGAGCACGCCGCTCCCCCGGTCGACGTACGACACCGCGCCCACGAGGTGCGCGACCTCGAGCAGCGCGATGAACGCGTGGTCGAACGACGCGTCGAGCAGGACGCGGCGCGAATCGTCGAGGGCGTCGTCGAAGCGCCACGGCGCGGCCCGGGCACCCCGGTCGACCGGTACGTCGGGCGGCCGGACCCGGAGCGACACCAGGAACGCGTAGGCCTCGGTGATCTGCGCGGTCCGAACCGTCCGCCGGCCGACATCGGCGAGGTCGACGGCCGTGTCGGGGTGGTGCTGACGGACCAGACGCAAGTACGTGGCTCTGACCTCGGGCCACGGCGCGCCGAGCGGGAGCCCGAGCAGCTCGAACGCCGTCCCCTGGTCGATCCGGGCCCCAGACTCCATCCGGAGATGGTCGCGCAGTCGCGCGCTCCGATCAGGGGTTGGTGGTGGCGAGGGAGAAGTCGCGGGAGGCGGTGATCTCCTGCCACGACACGGCCGTACCGACCTGCGTCGGTGTCGTACGGGGCGTGGTGTCACCCACACCGAGCTCACCCGACCCGTTGCTGCCCCACGCCCACAACGAACCATCGGTGCGCTTCGCCAACGAATGGTTATCGCCGCCACTCACGCTCGCCCACGTCGTCGCGGTCCCGACCTTCGTCGGCACCGCCCGGTTCGTCGTGTCACCCAGACCGAGCTGGCTGATCCCGTTCGAGCCCCACGACCACAACGTCCCATCCGTACGCACACCCAACGTGTGATACAGGCCGGCTTTCACCTGCTTCCACGCAGCCGTGCCGATC
>JBBRHS010000466.1:0-2365 GCA_038222385.1 Acidimicrobiia bacterium | reverse complement strand
AACCCCGGCAACGCGAGATCGAGGATCACGAGATCGACCCGCCGGGCCCGCATGGCATCGAGTGCCCGATCCGCGCAGTCGGCCTCGACGGTGCTGTACCCGTCGCGCTGCAACACCGCCGTGGCCAGGTGACGGGCGTCGGGATCGTCATCGACCACGAGGATCGTGCTGCCCCGACCTTCAGTTCCCAGACGTGGCAATTGTGCGAGCATTGCTCTCGTTCCCTTCCTCTCGTTCGTCGTCGCGAGCGAGCGCGTCGACCACCGTGAACAGATGCCCGAGATCGATGGGCTTCGACAGATACGACGTGATCCCGAGCCGGCGGAACCGAGCAACGGTCGACGCGTTGGCGTCGGCGCTCAGGATGACGACCGCGGGCACCTCGAGTTGGGATCCCGCGAGGATCTCGCGCACGAGACCCTCGGCCGAGCGATCGCCCAGCCAGGCGTCGACCAGCACGACCGCGGGCCGATGCTCCGCGATCGCGTCGTGCGCCTCACGTTCGTTCCGCACCGGAACCAGCTCGAGCGAGGGCAGCAGACGGAAGTACTCGACGAGGAGCTCGAGGCTGCCAGGATCGTCGTCGAGGTACACGACCTTGGTGGGATCAGATGCCTCGTACGGTCGCGCGCGCGCCGCGGTTCGGCTGGATGGCCCCTGCAACGAACGAGCAGCCCGCTGTGCGGCACCGCCGAGCCAACCGGTGGCGCCCGCAGCCGCACCCGGACGAGCGACGATCGTCAGGTCGTCATCAGGCCGGGCCGCGGCGAGCACGACGGGAAGCTCGGCCAGAACGAAGGTCGCCGGATACGACCGGCCGGCGACCAGGCCGGTGTCGCCCGCGGCGGCGACCACGTGGGCCACGCCGGCGTCGGTGCGAATGACCGCGACCCCGGCGGCCGCCGCGGCGTACCGGAGGCAGTGGAGGTACGTGTCGAGCGCGGCTGCGATGCCGGACTCGTGTTCGAGGTCGGCGAGCGCCGGCGCCAGCTCGGGGTGTGGTCGCCGGGCACCGGGCCCGGACGCCGGCTCGGCGCGGGGCCACACCTCGACCACCACGGGGCGTCCGTCGCCGAAGGGCACGACAACACGAGCGTCGAACGTGAGCTCGGTGCCGTCGAGGGCGGTGGTCTCATAGGCGAAGCCGCGCGCGCCGCTGTCGGGGCCGCTGCAGTCGGGGCCGCGGCAGTCGGGGCCGATCATGTCCGGGTCGAAGTGCCGACCGAACACCTCGGCCACCAGACGACCCGCGACCGGACCGAGGATGCCGTGGCGCGCCCCGAAGTCGCGTGAAGTGTGGACGACCGTGGTCAGGTCGGGGCTCAACACCGCGAGGTCGCCGGCCGGTTGCGGGTCGCGCGGGTCGCGCAGGTCGATCACGGCACGGGGCCGGGATTCCGGGGCTCGGCGCTGGCCCTGAGCTTGCTTTGGTGGAGTACCAGTCAACGCCGACCCGCCATGAGCAGTTGAGACATCGATCAAACTACCAACACCGGTCACACAACGTGCGAACCATGCCGCCGCCCCCGAACGGGGGTCGCGGAGCAAGAGAACCGAACTCGCGCGGTGTTGTCGCCTCGTTGTCGAGTCGCAGGTTCGTCCACCGGGGCCGGTCGGCCGCCGCTCGCGCATCATGGGGTTCAATCGACCACGCCGAACACCGCCACCACACCGTGATCACATGGAATCATCACGCAACACGACCGAAAGAACGTGAGAGAAGGTTAAACGGTTCGAAGAATCACCCCGCACCGACAACGCAGCCGGACAGTCGGGAGATCGACCGGCACACGGGGGCAACATCAGTGCCTCACCCCGACGACACGGCCGCCCCACCGCAGTCGCAACGATCAGGCGTAGAAGGGGTTCTCGCCGAGTGCGTGATTGGTCGCGTCGACCACGTCGGTGATCTCGGGGATCGCGTCGAGGATGGACACCCGGATGCCTTCGGTGAGGGTGGCCGCGCTCATCGAGCAGCCCTGGCAACCGCCGCCCATGGTGACGTACGCGGTGGCTCCGTCGACGCCCACGAGTGTGGCGAAACCCCCGTGCGCAGCGAGCGACGGGTTGATGCGCTTCTCGAGCAGGGTGTTGATCTTCTCGACGACGTCGCCGGTGAGCTCGAGCTCGCCCAGGCCCGCCAGCGGATCGGGACGGTTGGGGTTGCGGATGACGAGCCCGCCCTGGCTGGGGTTCGACGGCAGGTCGAGTGTGGAACCGGTGAGGGGCTCGATGCTGTTGGCCGGGATGAGCATCGACAGCTCGCCGACCGTGTAGTGCAGGTCGTCGGGCTCCGCGTCGGCGAGGGCTTCGAACGAGAGGTCGTACGCGTACTCCGGGCCTTGGGCGCCGGTGACCTCGATGC
>JBBRHS010000465.1:0-2375 GCA_038222385.1 Acidimicrobiia bacterium | reverse complement strand
CTTGCGGAGAGGAGCAACATCGCGGTCGGCACGATCAAGATCGCATGGAAGAACCACTGGGGCGGGTGTTCGAACCAGCGCGGGGCGCGCACCCGAGGTGCGTCACCCGCTCGCTCCTCCACGACGAGACCCAAGATGCTTCCTCCGTCGCGACCTGATCCGACGGCCACTCGGCCGCTCACAACGTACTGGTCACGAACAGGGCCGCAGGCCAACCCCACACAGATCGAGCGCGGTGCTGCTCGCCCCCGGCGGTGAGCATCCCGGCACCCAACGCGAGCGCAATCCTTCCCGCGCGGCCGGCCGCTCAGTCTTCGGGCCGGGCTCGATCGAGATCCGGTCGGATCAACCCTTCGAGCATCGTCACGAACATCGCTTCGGTCCGGTCGCGCAACTCGTCGACGTCGATCCCCACCTGGCGGGACACCGCCCGGCCGTAGATGGCCACCCCCATGGCCATCGACAGCGTGAGGACGTGCGCGGCGAGGGCATCGAAGCCGTCGGGTAGCTCACCCTCGTCGACGAGGCGCTGATAGTTCTCCTGAGCGAGGTCGTACAGCGCCAACGGCTCGTAGGCGGGGTCGTCGTCGAGCGCGAGCAGCGCGGTCAAGCGGAGCTCGGGAACCTGCTGGACGAGCTCGAAGATCTGCGTCCGCCACTCGACGAACGACGCGTGCACCGCGACGTCGATGGCGGGACTCCGGCGTTCGATCTGATCGCTCAGCGCGGCACGGAGCAGCTCCTGGCGCGACGCGAAGTGGTGGTAGACGTTCGGTGGCGACACGCCGGCCGCGTCGGCAACCTCGCGCAGGTTGAGGCCGGCGAGGACGCCCCGATCGGCGACGTGGGCCAGCGCGGCTTCCATCAGGGCCCGCCGTGTCGCGCGACCGGGTCCCCTCGTCGCGCGCGCTCGGTCGGTGGGAGGTGGGGTGCTCATGGCCGGGCCAATGATCGCAGACCTGCCGTTGACCACCCGGGAGCAGACCGGTACCCTTCGCTGACGAAATGTCAGCTAACGGGAGCGTAGGCATGGCGGCGACGACAGCGCGACGGCGGACACCAC
This sequence comes from Acidimicrobiia bacterium, assembly GCA_038222385.1. Taxonomy (GTDB): domain Bacteria; phylum Actinomycetota; class Acidimicrobiia; order IMCC26256; family JANYLB01; genus JANYLB01. The sequence continues at coordinate 1,312 of JBBRHS010000465.1, read as the reverse complement.
GACGGCGGGGTATCGGGGTCTCGTCCCTCGTCGGGCTGCTGGTGCTGTCGGTGGTGCTCGCCGGCTGCCAGCTCGCATTCGATGCCCCGGCCGCGACCGCGCGGATCGAGAAGGTCGAGGAGACGGTCACGTCCGACGGCTGGCGGTACGAGCTGTTCCGCAACCTCGCCTACCCGTGCTCGGTGAGCGGATACCAGACCTTCGTGATCGGTACCCGGGTCGGCGACGTCGACACCACGGTGCGGCCCCTCTGGGTGCGGCTTCGCGGTGGCGGGTCGGGCTGGTTCTTCGCCGACGGCACGCCGTTCGAGAACGGCGTGAACATGACGGAGGAGGTGATGGGCGGCCTGCGCGGCAGGCTGCGCGAGGCCGGCCTGTCGGACCGCATCTTCGATCACCCCGCCGGCTTCCGCGGCCTCTCGGTGTCGATGTGCAACCGCGACGTCTACGGCGGTGCCAACAACCCCGACCCCTACAACTTCGACACCGCGGGGAAGCAGCGCACCACCAACGGGCTGCTGGCCACCAAGGCCGCCATCCAGTTCACCAGGGCGCGCCACGCGACCTCGAAGTTCTTCCTCCACGGCGGCAGCGCCGGAGCGGTCGGCACGGTCCACGTCGCCTACTCGCTGCAGGCCCAGGGAATCCCCGCGGCCGGGATCGTGGCCGACGGCGGGATCCGCAACGACGACTGGGAGACGGCACGTCTCGCGCAGAACACCTGCACCAGCCCGTACGGAGGTCCCGGCTGGGTCGACGCGTTCTCTCCCCGCGTCCACACCGAGCTTCGAGGCCCCGAGGCCCAACCCCACGAGCTGGTCGCGAGCGGCACGCTCACCGTGCCGATCGTGCAGCTCTGGAACCATGGCGACAAGACCATGTGCGGATCGACCCCGATGGCCTGCACCACCTCGGGCGGCTCGGTGGTCATGGGTGCCACCGACTGCAAGAACGAAGCGCTGCGGGCGGTCATCACCGCGCAGGGCCCCGCGAGCAGGTCGCTCAGCATGGGGGTCTGCGTGACCGACTCGGCCGTTCCCTGCAACGTCCACGTCTCGACCCGGCTCGAGCTCCCCAACACAGATCCCGCCCACCCCGCCGACTACCTGACCACCATCGCCGACTGGGTGGGCACCCGCCTCTCCGACAGCCTTTAGATGTCGTAGTACAGGTAGAACTCCCACGGGTGGGGGCGGAGCCGCACGGCGTCGATCTCGTTCTCGCGCTTGTAGGAGATCCAGGTGTCGATGACGTCGGGCGTGAACACGCCGCCGGCGAGCAGGAACTCGTGGTCGTCTTCGAGCGCGTCGAG
>JBBRHS010000464.1:0-2387 GCA_038222385.1 Acidimicrobiia bacterium | reverse complement strand
ACCAGTTGCGCGCCGTAGCGGATGATGCCGCGCCACTCGAGGTCGCGACCCGGTTCGTAGCCGGGCGTGTCGACGAAGGTCACGATCGGCAGGTTGAACGCGTCGCACGACTGCACGAACCTCGCGCCCTTGAGCGACGCCGCGATGTCGAGGGTGCCGGCTCGGGCGCGCGGTTGGTTCGCGACCACACCGATCGGTCGGCCACCGAGGCGCGCGTACCCGATGACGAGGTTCGGTGCGTGGTGCGGATGGAGCTCGAGGAAGGAGTCCGCGTCGACGACGTCATCGATCACGTCGATCACGTTGTACGAACGGGTCGCCTCGAGCGGCACGATCGCTTCCGCGCGCAACGTCGACCGGTCGACGGGATCGGGACACGGGGCGAGGGGAGGGTCGTCGAGATGGTGATCCGGGAGGTACTCGAGCAGGTGCGCCAGGGTGTCGAGGAGATCGTCGTCGTGCACCACCAGTGTGGCCAGCCCCGATGTCGTGGCGTGGACGGTTGCCCCTCCGAGACTGATCGCGTCGGTCGACTCCGCGGTGAACGCACGCACCTGATCGGGCGCGGTCACGTATGCGAACGATTCCGTGGTCATCACAACGTGATCGGCGAGACCGAGGAGCAGTGCCGGCCCCGAGACGCAGGCCCCGGTCACGCCCATGATGATGGGCACCACCCCCGACAGCCCGGCCAGCACCCGGGCGAACCGGCCCCAGGCGTGCAACGCCGAGACTCCTTCGGTGATGTCGGCGCCCGAAGAGTCGACGACGATGACGAGCGGCAGTCCGAGGTCGCCGGCGATCCGGGCCGCGCGCTCCATGACCGCGCCCGACGCGCTGTCGATCGCGCCGTGGCGGGCGCCGCCCTCGATCTCGACGAGCACGACCCGCCTGCGGTCGAGCTCGTAGATGAACGCGCGCGCTGCGTCGCTGAGACCTCCGACGATGGGTGTGGCGGTGAAGATCACGAGCGTCGGACTCGGGCCGGGGTCATGGCGTTACGCCCGGTCCAGGGGGATGACCAGGACGCGCTGATCTCCGACGGCATGCGTGGTGACGTGACCACGTCCCGCGAGATCCTCGACGAGCACGGTCGTACCGGGAGCGAGCTCGCGTCGGTCGCCGTCGCTCGTCTCGATGGTGACGGTACCGGTGAGAAACGTCACGAGCTGGCGGCGTGGTCCCGTGTGCCAATCGGGTGCCTGCTGTCCGGCCTTCACGGTCACGAAGTGCAGACGGTCCACTCGGACCGGATCGGAGACGACGAGCGGAGCGACGCCCGGCTCGGCCGCTGCGAGGTCCTCGGGCAGCGTGACGGCCTCGAGATGGGACTCGCCGTCGTCGTCGGCCCAGATCCGGAGGTAGTGCATGAGAGCATCATCGCCGCTGGCGGTGCGCATCACGGTCATCGGGACGCGAAGAGCTGGCGCGCGCCAGGTTCGGGCTGGTAGCCACGGGTCATGGCCGAGGTGGAACGTGAGACCGAGAAGCCGAAGACCTCCACCCGGGAGCTCGACGACGTGCGTGCTGCGCTCACCGCCTGGCTCGCGACCCAGCTTCCCGCCGATGCCGCACCCCGGCTGAGCGAGCTCTCGACGCCCACGAGCGGGGGCATGTCGAGCGAGACGGTGCTCTTCGACGCGACGTGGAACGAATCGGGACACGAGGAAGCCCGTTCCCTGGTCGCCCGCCTCGCCCCGCAAGACTCCGCGGTTCCGGTGTTCCCGCGGTACGACCTCGATCGTCAGGCCCGGGTGATCCGCCTCGTCGGTGAGCGCACCGGGGTGCCCGTCCCGCAGGTTCGATGGTTCGAGCCCGACCCCGCACCGCTGGGATCGCCGTTCATCGTCATGGACCGGGTCGACGGTGCCGCACCGCCCGACGTCATGCCCTACAACTTCGGCAGCTGGCTGATGGACGCATCGCTCGACGAACAGCGTCGCCTGCAGGACGCATCGGTGCGGATCCTCGCCGAGATCCACGGTGTCGACGCCACCGACGACGAGCTCGCGTTCCTGGCCGTCGACGCGCCGGGCGACACGCCGCTGCGCCGGCACGTGAACGACTTGGCTGCCTACTACGAGTGGGTGCGCGGCGACGATCTCCGGGTGCCGGTGATCGAGGCCGGCTTCGCGTGGATCGAGCACCACTGGCCGGAACCTCCGGGTACGGAGCTCGAGACGGTCGTCAGCTGGGGCGACTCGCGGGTCGGCAACATCCTCTACCGAGACTTCGAACCGGTGGCAGTGCTCGACTGGGAGATGGCCGCGGTCGGGCCGCGCGAGGTCGACATCGGCTGGATGATCTTCATCCACGACTTCTTCGAGCACGTCGCGCAACAGATCGAGCTACCGGGCATGCCGCACTTCATGCGACGAGAAGACGTC
>JBBRHS010000463.1:0-2402 GCA_038222385.1 Acidimicrobiia bacterium | reverse complement strand
CGAGGCGATCAACGCCTGCTGCGCGTACATCACCGAGCACGGTTACGAGATGGAGATCGCCATCGAGCCCAAGCCCAACGAACCGCGCGGCAACCTGTTCCTGCCGACGGTCGGGCATGCGCTCGCGTTCATCCACGAGCTCGAGTATCCCGAGATGGTGGGACTCAACCCCGAGTTCGCGCACGAGACCATGAGCGGTCTGTCGTTCCATCACGGCGTCGCGCAGGCGCTCTGGGCCGACAAGCTGTTCCACATCGACCTCAACGGCCAGGTGCCCGGCAAGTACGACCAGGACTTCCGCTTCGGATCCGAAGGCCACAAGGACGCGTTCTACCTCGTGAAGTTGCTTGAAGAAGCCGAGTGGAACGGCATGCGCCACTTCGACGCGCACGCGTATCGCACCGAGGACGAGGAGGGTGTGTGGGAGTTCGCCCGCGGGTGCATGCGGACCTATCTCGTCCTGCGTGACAAGGCGCAGCGGTTCGCGGCCGACCCCGAGATCCAGGAGGCGTTGGCGGTCGCCAAGTACGACGGTCTGAGTGAGCGCACACTCGAAGGGGGCCCGTCGCCCGAGGCCTTCGCCGCGTTGCGCGCCGAGAAGTTCGACCTCGACGCGCTCGCCGGCTACGGCTACGGCCACGAACGCCTCGACCAACTCGTGACCGAGCTCCTCATGGGCATCCGCTGACCACGCTGTCCTGATGCCGCTGGTGATGGGCGTCGACTCGTCGACGCAGGCGACGAAGGTCGAGGTGAGAGACGCCGACACCGGCGCGCTCGTCGGTTCGGGCCGGGCACCGCACGCGATGACGTCGCCGCCTCGAAGCGAGCAGTACCCCGAAGACTGGTGGGACGCTCTCCTCGCGGCCAGCCGGATCGCGGAACGGGACCATGCGGCCCACGCGGTGTCGGTCGCCGCGCAGCAGCACGGGTTGGTCGTGCTCGACGCGTCGGGCTCGGTGATCCGGCCCGCGAAGTTGTGGAACGACACCGAATCGGCACCCGACGCCGGGTGGCTCCGCGGACAACTCGACGGTGGGGCCGCGGCGTGGGCCGAAGCCTGCGGTTCGGTGCCGCTCGCGGCGTTCACGATCACGAAGCTGTCGTGGCTGCACCGGTCGGAGCCGGAGGCGTTCGCACGGATCGCGCGCGTCGGCCTCCCGCACGACTGGCTCGCATGGCGGTTGACCGGCGAGTGGACCACCGACCGGGGCGACGCGTCGGGGACCGGCTACTGGTCGCCGGCCGAGGGTCGGTGGCGCACCGACCTCCTCGAGATCGTCGACGCCGACACCGACTGGGCCGCAGCGCTGCCGACCGTCCTCGATCCGGTCGCGGCCACGGGTACCGGCGACAACATGGCCGCCGCGCTCGGGCTCGGCCTACGACCGGGCGACGTCGCCATCTCACTCGGGACCTCCGGAACCGTCTTCGCGGTCGCCGATGCCCCGACCGCCGATCCGAGCGGCGCGGTGGCGGGGTTCGCCGACGCCACCGGTCGGTTCCTCCCGCTCGTCTGCACGCTGAACGCGACGCGTGTCACCAACGCGGTGGCCCGACTCCTCGGTACCGACCTCGCCAAGCTCGACGCGCTCGCCGCCGAGGCGGCGCCCGGTGCCGACGGGGTCACCCTGCTGCCGTACTTCGACGGTGAGCGCACGCCCGACCGTCCCGACGCGACCGGGCTCGTGACCGGACTCCGTACCGGCGTGACCCGGGAGGCGTTCGCCCGGGCCGCGTTCGAGGGCGTGGTGTGCGGACTGCTCGATGGCCTCGACGCGCTGCGCGCCGCGGGAGTGCCGGTCGACGACGGCCGCGTCTTCCTCGTGGGTGGCGGTGCGAAGTCGCCCATGTACCGGCGGGTCGTCGCCGATCTCTCCCAGCGGGTGATCACCGTCCCCGATGCCGCCGAACTGGTCGTGCTCGGCGCCGCGGTGCAGGCCTCGGCCCGACTCACGTCGCGTCCGATCTCGGAGGTGCAGGATGCCTGGGCCGTCGGCGCCGGCCACGAGGTCGCACCGGCGATCGACGGCGGCCGCGCCGCGGAGATCCGGGCGGCCTACGCGTCGGTGCGCGGCGGCGCCGAACCCGACGCCTGAGCTTCGCGGGCCCGCCGCTTGCGGTGCCAGCGGATGCCGCCTTCGAGCGCGGCGAGGATCGTGTCGTTGTCCTTCGAGATCTGGTCGTGCACGTACTTCTCGACACCGAGGCGCTGCATCCACGGGTTGAACGCCCAGTACCGCTCCTCGAAGTGCACCCGTGTCCGGCCGCCACCGAGATCCTCGAGCCGGGTGCGCCCCTCGGCGCGGGACCAGAGCGGCTTGCCGATCGCGTCGTACTTCCAGCTCTCGTGGAGCTTGACCTCGGTCAGCCATTCCCAGCTCTTGCCGACGCCTCCCGAC
>JBBRHS010000462.1:0-2406 GCA_038222385.1 Acidimicrobiia bacterium | reverse complement strand
CCAGTGCCTGGATGTCGGCGCGGAGGGAGGCCTCGAGTTCCGTGAGCTCCGACCTGGACCTGGTCGTCGCGGCCTTGAGATCGGTCGACATTCGCGACTCGAGCGTGGCGAGCGCCGCCGACGTCCGTTGCTCGAGCCCGGTCACGTCGGCCTTGTTCTGGTTCTCGAAGCGCTCGAGATCGCGGGTCAACGTCCGGTCGAGTTGGTCGACGTTGCGCTGCGTCCCGTTGTTCACCAGCCGCACGTTCTCGTTCACGTCGTCCTGCACCGACCCGATGAAGCGGTCGGCGCGGTCCATGACCCGCGGGAGGTAGATCGCACCACTGATCCCGAGCACGATCGCGACCAATCCGAGAACGGCGCCGATCACCGCGCGTGACCGCGAGCGGGGATCGGTGTCGGATGCGGCTGTGACCCGGCGATGTGCGATCACCCCGACGGCAATCGCCGCGATCCCCGTCGGGATGGCGGCGAAGTACCAGATCACGCTCACGCCGAGCGCCGTTCCGGCCACCCCCAGGACCAGGGCGACGAGCGGCAGGACCGCGGGACCGGGTTCGGTGGGCTCCGCGGCGTCGGCCGGTTCCGGTACCTCGGACTCCGGCGGAGATCCGTCGCTCGGTTCGGCGGCCGGTTCGGCGGCCGGTTCGGCCGTGCCCGCGGATCGGGTGTGCACGAGGGTCTTCACCCCGGTTGCATCGGCGCCCCGAGCGGGGAGCCTGAGCCGTGATGGCCCGGTACGATGCCGCCGGACCTCGCTCGCTGCCCGAGGCCGCCCGTGCGCACCTCGGCACCGCCCCGCAGCCGCACCCCGGAAGGACCGATCGTGGCCAAGCCTGCCGACACCGATCTCGTCATCGTCGAAGCCGCGCGCTCCCCGCTCGGGCGCCGCAACGGCGGCCTCTCGAGCGTCCATCCGGCCGACCTCCTCGGCGTCGCCCAGACGGCGGTGATCGAGCGGTCCGGGATCGACCCCGGTGCCATCGGCCAGATCGTCGGTGGGTGCGTGAGCCAGGTCGGCGAGCAGACGTTCAACATCGCCCGAACGGCCTGGCTGTCGGCCGGCTTCCCACTCACCGTGGCGGCGACCACGGTCGACGCCCAGTGCGGATCATCGCAGCAGGCGACCGGGATGGCCGCCGCGCTCGTCGCAGCAGGGGTCGTCGACGTTTCGATCGGGTGCGGGGTCGAGTCGATGAGCCGGGTTCCGCTCGGTGCCGCGATCCGGGGCGATTTCGGTCGTCCCACACCGAAGAGCTACTTCGCCCGCTACGAGGTCACCTCGCAGTTCGAAGGCGCGGAGCGCATCGCCGACCAGTGGGGCATCACCCGCGCCGACACCGACGCCTTCGGCCTCGAGTCGCAGCAGCGCGCCCAGCGGGCCTGGGCCGAAGGTCGCTTCGAACGCGAGGTGGTCCCGATCGACGCGCCCGACCTCGGCGAAGACGGCAAGCCCTCGGGCACGACACACCGGGTCGAGCGCGACGAAGGCCTGCGCGAGACGTCACTCGAGAAGCTGGCCGCGTTGAAGCCGGTCGGACGCGAGAACGGCGTGCACACGGCCGGGACATCTTCGCAGATCACCGACGGCGCGGCAGCCGTGCTCCTCACCACTGCCGCACACGCGAAGGATCTCGGCTTGACCCCGCGAGCCCGCATCGTCGACCAGTGCCTGGTCGGTGTTGATCCCGTCCTCATGCTCACGGGGCCGATCGACGCGACGCGCAAGCTCCTCGAACGCACCGGGCTCTCGATGGCCGACATCGACACCGTCGAGATCAACGAGGCGTTCGCCTCAGTGGTGTTGGCGTGGGAGCAGGAACTCAAGCCCGACATGGAGAAGGTGAACCCGAACGGCGGCGCCATCGCACTCGGCCACCCGGTCGGAGCGACCGGCGCGCGACTCATCACGACCGCGCTCCATGAGCTCGAGCGCACCGACGGAACGTTCGGTCTGATCACGATGTGCTGCGGTGGCGGGCTCGGGACCGGCACGATCATCGAGCGGATCTAGCCCGGTCTCACCGTGGCCGACTCGCCCAAGACCAACTCGCCGACGCTGGCCGAGCGGCTGGGTCATCCGCCCGACGCCAAGCTGCTGATCCTCAACTGCGACGACCTCGGATCGTCGCGCTCCGCGAACGTCGCGGTCTACGAAGCGCTGCGCCAGGGCCTCGCGACGAGCGCGTCGTTGATGGTCCCGTGCCCCTGGGCGCGCGACGCCGCCGCGCAGTACCGCGGCGACGACGTCGGCGTGCACCTGACCCTGAACTCCGAGTGGGAACGCTACCGATGGGGTCCGGTCACCCACGCGCCGAGCCTGCTCGACGGCGACGGCGGGTTCCCCCGCACGGTGCCCGACACGTGGGACCACGCCGATCTCGAGGAGGTCCGTCGCGAGTGTCG
>JBBRHS010000461.1:0-2407 GCA_038222385.1 Acidimicrobiia bacterium | reverse complement strand
ACGAGGTAGGGGCGACCGTCGCGGCGCAGGTCCCAGTCGACGCCGGACGCACGCAGGTTCGATCCCGACATCCCGTAGGCCGCCCCGAGCTCGCCCGGGACGATGCCGATCGACTTCGTGCGGGCCTGGAAGATCTCGTTGCCGGCCACGAGGTCGTCGAACACGTCGCACCCGTCGAGGATCTTCTGCATGACCTCACGGGTCTCGCTGATCCAACCCCACGGGAGGTCGTCCTTCAGGCCCCCGATGCGGTTGAAGTTCGGGTGGAACCGCCCGCCGGTGGCGCCCTCGATGAGGTTCAGGACGTACTCGCGATCGCGGAAGCCGTAGAACGCCGGCGTGAGTGCACCCACCTGCAGGGCCATCTCACCGAGGAAGAGGTAGAAGGTCGAGATGCGCGACAGCTCGGTGAGCACCGTGCGGATGTACTGCGCACGGGGTGGAGCCTCGATGGCCATGAGGCGCTCGGCGGCGTCGACGAACGGCACCTCGTTGGCGAAGCTCGACAACCAGTCGATGCGGTTCACAAGGGTGGTGATCTGCGGGTAGGTGCGGTACTCGGTGAGCTTCTCGTAGCCCCGGTGCATGTACCCGATGACGGGATCGGCCGACACGACGCGCTCACCGTCGAGCCGGACCACGAGCCGCAGCGTGCCGTGGGTCGCGGGGTGCTGCGGACCCAGGTTGAGGATCATGTCCCCGGTGTCGAGCTCGACGTTCACCTGTGCCTCGGCGAGGTGACGCAGCGCTCCCGGCTCGAGCTGGATCTCCGGCATCGGCGGGTTCTCGGTGGTCGACATCAGCTCCGCTCCTGCCTGCGGCGGGCCGCTCGGGCTCCGCCTCGGACAACGCGGTCGGAGGCGACGTTCCGGAGTCCTCGGCTCATGCCTCCACCTCCTCGGCGGGAGTGTCGTCGCCGGGCATGGCCTCGACGTCGACGAGGCCGGGCCACGGCTTCACCTCGCGCGCGAGGAGCGCGAAGTCTTTCCGCAGCGGGTATCCCTCGAACTCGCCCGGGAGGTAGAGCTTGCGCAGGTTCGGGTGACCAACGAAGCCGATGCCGAACATCTCCGCACACTCGCGCTCGTGCCAGTCGGCGCCGGGATACACGGTCGTCCACGACTCCGCACTCGGAGCGTCGTCGTCGACGTCGGTCTTCAACGTGACGCCGTGGTGCTTCGAGGTGCTCTGCACGTGAGCGAAGACCTGGAAGCGACCGGTCGAGCCCGCCACGCCGTACGTCGTCTCCGTCGGCTGCACCGGCGCCGAGGTGTCGGAACCGCCTTCGTCGTCGCTGCCCGGCTCCACCATGGGCTGCCAGTCGATCCCCGACACGAACGACAGGTAGTCGCACTGAAGCTTCGTCTTGGCCACCTCGGCGCTGCGGCGCCAGGCGTCGGGCCGGATGCGCACCACGAGGGTGCCGAGCGCGTCGGCGTGCTCGACCACACCGTCACCGAGCTCGGCCTCGAACACCGCGAGCAACGCGGTCTGTTCGTCGGTGAGCGCCGGCGGCTCCGGTTCGGCGGTCTCGTCGGTGGGTTCCTCAGGCATCGGACGCGCCCACCTTCACCGTGGGGTCCGCGACGCGTGTCGAGACCATCGCGACGTCGTCGGGCACCTCGCCGCGCCAGCGGGCGGCGAGCTCGTCGTTGCCGATGCCCTCGTTCTGGATCCGCTCCTGGAGCATCACGATGCCCTGGAGCAGCGCCTCGGGGCGCGGCGGACACCCGGGGACGTAGATGTCGACGGGGATGATCTGGTCGACACCCTTGGTGACCGAGTACGAGTCCCAGTAGGGACCGCCGCAGTTGGAGCACGAACCCATCGAGATCACGTACTTCGGGTCGGGGATCTGCTCGTAGAGGCGCCGGATCGCCGGGGCCATCTTGTCGGTGACGGTGCCCGAGATCACGACGAGGTCGGCCTGGCGGGGGCTCGCCGGGAAGGGGATCACCCCGAGGCGCATCATGTCGTAGCGCGGCCCGGCGAGCGCGGCGGCCATCTCGATCGCGCAGCAGGCGAGGCCCCATTGGAACATCCAGAGGGAGTACTTGCGGCTGTAGTTGAGGAGCCAGGTGAGCGGCTTCGCCGCGGGCTTCGAGAGGGTGCCATTGGTGACTAGGCCCACCGGAGCACCCCCTTGCGCCACGCGTAGACGAGGCCGAGGGCGAGGATCAGCACGAAGACGATCATCTCGATCACCGCGAACCATCCGAGGGTCTCGAGCTGCACTGCCCACGGGAAGATGAAGACCGCCTCGACATCGAACATGACGAAGAGGAGCGCGTAGACGTAGTAGCGGATGTTCGACTGGCCCCAGCCGCCGATCGGGTCGGAACCGGCTTCGTAGGTGATGTACTTCTGGGGTTGGGGCCGGTTCGGGCGGATCAACCGACCGAGACCC
>JBBRHS010000460.1:0-2415 GCA_038222385.1 Acidimicrobiia bacterium | reverse complement strand
GGCGAATGATGCAGCAGGGAGGCGCGAAGCGAGCCAACCACGGCGCGAAGCCGTGCGCGCCGTCGCGTTCCGACCGTGCCGTCACCGCGCTCTTCGCGCAAAGCACCCCGATGCGCAGGCTGTTGCGGTTCGCGGCCGACTCCCTCATCTGGGTCGGCGCGCTGTACGCGGCCGTCATCCTCCGTCTCGACTTCGACGTCAGTCGGCTCACCGAGTTCCAAGTCGCGCTCCTCGTCCCCGTGGCGTGGGCGGGTCAGGCCGGCTTCGGCTACTGGCTCGGGCTGTATCGGGGCTGGTGGCTCCTCGGCTCGTTCGAGGAGGTCGCGGCCCTCGCCCGGGTCGCGGCGCTCACCACCTGTCTGCTCGTGGTGTTCGATTCGATCGACCTCGGCGTGCGCCCGGCGCCGGTCAGCGCCGTGGTCGGCGCGGGGATCTTCGCGTTCGTGACGATGGGTGGCATCCGCTACGTCTTCCGGCACGCGATCAACCGGCGCCGCCGGGCGCTGAACCCCGACCGCGAGCCGGCCATCGTCTTCGGTGCCGGCGAGGGTGGCGAACGAACGGTGCACTCGATGCTCTACGAATCGGGGAGCCCGTACCTGCCGGTGGCGTTCCTCGACGACGACCCCGCCAAGCGCAACCTCACCGTCCGGGGTGTGCGCGTGGTCGGGGACCGTTCGGCCATCGCGACCGTCGCCGACCGCACGGGCGCGTCGATGATGGTGATCGCCATCCCCACCGGCGACGGCGCGCTCATCCGAGAGATCAGCGAATCGGGTCGCGCCGCGGGTCTCGACGTTCGCGTGGTCCCGACCGTCGGCGAGCTGCTCGACGGAGCGGTGCGTGTCGGCGACCTCCGGGCCCCGACCGAGGTCGACCTCCTCGGGCGCCACACCGTGGAGACCGACATCGCCGCGGCCTCGGAGTACCTGTACGGCAAGCGGGTCGTGGTCACCGGGGCGGGCGGGTCCATCGGTTCGGAGCTCTGCCGCCAGATCTCTGCGTTCGAGCCCGCGGAGCTGGTCATGATCGACCGGGACGAGTCGGGCCTGCACGGCGTGCAGCTCTCGATCGAGGGGCGGGCGCTCCTCGACAACGCGAACCTGTTGCTCGTCGACATCCGCGACCGTGCCCGGGTGGCCTCGATCTTCCAGGAGATCGAACCCGACGTCGTGTTCCACGCCGCGGCGCTCAAGCACCTACCGCTGCTCGAGACCCATCCGGCCGAGGCGCTCAAGACGAACATCTGGGGCACGGTCTCCGTGCTCGACGCGGCCGCTGTCGCCGGGGTGGAGCGCTTCGTCAACATCTCCACCGACAAGGCGGCCGGACCCGCGAGCGCCCTCGGGTACTCGAAGCGCATCGCCGAGGCGCTCACGTCGCACTACGGCCGCCGGGAAGACGGCACGTACCTGAGCGTGCGATTCGGCAACGTGCTCGGCAGTCGCGGCTCGGTGCTGACGGCGTTCCGAGCGCAGCTCGACGCGGGTGACGCCCTCACGGTCACCCACCCCGACGTCACCCGGTACTTCATGACCGTCGAGGAGGCGGTGCAGCTGGTGCTGCAGGCCGGCGCGATCGGCGACGACGGCAAGGCCCTGGTGCTCGACATGGGCGAACCGGTTCGCATCGCCGACTTCGCCCGACAGCTCGCCTCCAGCCGCACCCCTGAGGTCCCGTTGGTGTTCACCGGCCTCCGGCCCGGTGAGAAGCTGCACGAGCAGCTGTTCTGCGCGGCGGAGGACCCGCAGCCGAGTCGTCACGAACTCATCCGTCAGGTCTCGGTCCCGCCGCTGTCACCGGATGCCGTTCGCCGCCTCGACCCGACCCTGCGACCCGAGGCCATGCTCGCCGTGCTCCGTCGCCTCGCCGAGCAGGTCGACGCCATGCTCCCCGGCGTCGACATCGACCTCGTCACCGAAGAGTCGCTCGACGTGGAGCGCATCGCCCTCTAGGAAACCGGGCGCACGCGTCACCGACCGGTTGGCCGAGCCTTTACGCTGGAGTCGTGTTCATCGACGACTTCGTGCACCAGCTCCCCGACATCGATCCGGCCGAGACCCGGGAGTGGCTCGAGTCCTTGCAGTCGGTGGTCGACGGACGTGGGAAGTCACGGGCGACGTACCTGCTGAGCCGGCTCATGGAGCAGGCCCGTGAGCAGGGCGTGGGTGTGCCCGCGGTGGCGTCGACGCCGTACATCAACACGATCCCGCCCGAGCGCGAACCGTGGTTCCCGGGCGACGAGCACCTCGAACGTCGCATCCGGGCGTTCGTGCGGTGGAACGCCGCGGTGATGGTGGCCCGCGCGAATCGTCGCCACGACGGCCTCGGTGGCCACCTCTCGACCTACGCGTCGGCCGCCGCGCTCTACGAGGTCGGCTTCAACCACTTCTTCCACGGCAAGGAAGACGGCCG
>JBBRHS010000459.1:0-2425 GCA_038222385.1 Acidimicrobiia bacterium | reverse complement strand
TGCCGAGCGCGACGGCGTCGAGCTCGCCCCGGACATCGGTGATCGACGACGTGCCGACCTTGACGACCACCCGCACGTCAGAAACCTTCTTGGTACTCGAGCTCGACCGGGCCGATCCGCACCGTGTCGCCCTCGTGGGCTCCGGCGCGCGCCAGCGCGCGCTCCACGCCCATCCGCCGGAACCGCTCGTGCACGTACCGGAGCGCCTCTTCGTTGGTGAGGTCGGCCATGGCCACGACGCGCTCGGCGGCTCGACCGTTGATCCGCCAGGCCCCGTCGTCGTCGCGGACGATCACGAAACCCTCCTGGACCGGCCGGCGCACCACCAGCACCTCGGGCGCCTCCTGGACCTCGCGGGCCTCGTCGACCAGCGCAGCCAAGCGCCCGAGGAACGGGTCGAGGCCGGCGTGGGTCACCGCCGACACCCGCATCCCGTCGAACTGCGCGTCGTCGGTCGCGACGTCGGCCTTGCTACCGATCACCACGCGCGGACGGTCGAGCAGGTCCGGTTGGTATCGCCCGAGCTCGTCGAGCAACACCCGTTCCTGCTCCTCGGGCGACTGGCCGTCGACCGAGGCGAGATCGAGCAGGATCACGAGCACCCGGCTGCGCTCGACGTGGCGGAGGAACTGGTGGCCGAGCCCGCGACCTTCGGCCGCGCCCTCGATGAGCCCGGGGATGTCGGCCAGCACGAACTCGTGCTCGTGGAAGCGCACCACGCCGAGGTTCGGCTCGAGGGTCGTGAACGGGTAGTCACCGATCTTCGGACGGGCCGCGCTCACCGCCGCGATCAGCGTCGACTTGCCCGCGTTCGGGAACCCCACGAGCGCGGCGTCGGCCATGAGCTTCAGCTCGAGCCGCAGCCACCGGTCTTCGCCGTACTCACCCTGCTCGGCGAACGACGGTGCGCGACGCGCGTTCGAGAGGAAGCGGGCGTTGCCCCGTCCACCCCGACCACCGTGCGCAGCGAGGAACGCGTCGCCGTGGTTCACCAGGTCGGCGAGCAGTTCACCGCTCTCGTTGAGGCGGACCACCGTGCCCTCCGGCACGGTGACCGTGAGATCACTCCCACCTTTACCGTGCTTCTTGTTGCCGGCACCGTGGGTCCCGCGTTCCGCCTTGCGGTGCGGATGGTCGCGGAACGCGAGCAACGAGGCGACGTTGCGGTCGGCCTTGATCCAGACGTCGCCGCCCTTGCCGCCGTCGCCACCGTCGGGGCCGCCGCGGGGCACGTGGGCTTCGCGTCGGAACGCGACCGAACCCGCGCCGCCGTCGCCGCCCTTCACGTTCAGCTGGGCTTCGTCGACGAAGCTCACGAGGACCTCACGCCGCCGAGAATAGGGGTCGGCAGCGTCCCCGCCCGGGGGGTTCTGCTCACGCCCGGCCCGCAGGCCGTTCGACGGTCAGTCGGCGGGGAGGACGTCGACGAGCTTGCGGCCGCGCCGGTGACCGAAGCGGACGATGCCGTCGGCCGTGGCGAACAGCGTGTCGTCGTTGCCGCGGCCCACGTTGTCGCCCGGGTGGAACCGGGTGCCCCGCTGGCGCACGATGATCGATCCGGCAGTCACCTCGGTGCCGGTCGATACCTTCACGCCGAGGCGCTGGGCGTTCGAGTCACGGCCGTTGCGAGAGGATGCCGCGCCCTTCTTCTTCGACACGTCAGGCTCCCTTGGCTGCGGCGGCGAGGCTGATGCCGGTGATCATGATGGTCGAGTACTTCTGACGGTGACCCCACCGCTTGCGCTGGTTCGACTTCGACTTGTAGGTGAAGCCGTCGATCTTCGGACCGCGGGCGGCGCCGACGACCTTGGCCTTCACCACGGCTCCACCGAGCTGGGCCGGCGTGGCGAGCACGGTGTCGCCGTCGACCACGAGGACCGGGGCGAGCTCGATCTCGGAATCGGTGTCGAGGCCGAGCCGCTCGACGTCGAGCCGCTGGCCTTCCTCGACCTTGTACTGCTTCCCACCGGTGCTGATGACCGCATACATGCGCGACAAACCTCGCTCGAAAATCTGAGAACCAGGAGAGCCTAGCCGAGGAGGGACTCGTCGACCATGAAGCCCCGGCCGTGGCATACCTCGCACGTCTCCGAGAAGGCCTCGACGAGGCCCTCGGAGATGCGCTTGCGGGTCATCTCGACGAGGCCGAGCTCCGAGATCTCGAAGACCTGGGTCCGGGTCTTGTCCCGGGCCAGGGCGTCCTTGAAGCCCCGGAGGACGGCATCGCGGTTCTTCTTGATCTCCATGTCGACGAAGTCGATCACGATGATCCCGCCGATGTCGAGGAGACGGAGCTGGCGGGCGACCTCGTCGGCAGCCTCCAGGTTGTTGGTGAAGACCGTCTCCTCCAGGTTCGACTTGCCCACGTTCTTGCCCGTGTTCACGTCGATCACCGTGAGGGCCTCGGTGCGCTCGATCACGAGCG
>JBBRHS010000458.1:0-2436 GCA_038222385.1 Acidimicrobiia bacterium | reverse complement strand
GGCGGCGGTTCGGCGCTCGACGCGGCAAAGGTGGCCGCGCTCCTCGGCGCCCATGGCGGCAGGGTGCGCGACTACCAGGGCTCCCACCCTTTGGCGGGTGAAGGGCGATTCGTTCCCCACGGGATCGCCTGTGCTCTCACCGCACACGCTGCCTTCGGGGTCACGCATGCTGCGCTCCCCGATCGACATCGCGAGGCAACCCGTCTCCTCACCGGCCGCGAGCCGGACCCCGACGACCCGAACCCGCTCGGAGCTGCGATGCTGTCTCTCATGAAGCGGATCGGAACGCCGACGCGGCTCGCCGACGTCGGCTATGACGCTGAGGACGTGCCGGCGCTCGTCGCGGGAGCGGAGAAGCAGCACCGTCTCCTCTCGTGCGCGCCACTGCCGGTGGACGGCAGGCTGCTCGAGCGCGTGTTCCGGGAGAGCCTGTGAGCGACGAGCTCCTCGTCGGCACCGCACGGCACTCGCTCGAGCCGCCGCTCGACCTGCCGCTCGTCGGCTTCGTGCGGCAGACACACGACGCGACCGGCTACGGGCGGTGGGGGCTCGAGACGACGGCGATCGCGATCGAGCGAGACGGCGTGCGGGTCGTCCTCTGCGGCGTCGATATCGTCGGGATCGGCGAACCGGAGGTCACGACCCTCCTCGACCGCGTGGCCGACGCGACCGGAGCTGACCCTGCGGGGATCCTGCTCAACTGGAACCACACGCACCTCTCTGTCGTCGGCGGCTCCTGGGGCGGGGAGTGCGCGGGCCCGCCCGAGCCAGAGCGTGACGCCCGCATCCGACGGTTCGCTGATGTCGTCCAGGACAAGATCGTCTCCGTCTGCCGCCTTGCCTGCGCGCGCCTCGAGCCGGCTCGCCCGGTGTGGGGAGTGGGCCACGCAGACCTCGCCGTCAACCGGCGGGAGCGGACGGCGGATGGCGCCACGATCCTCGGCTGGAATCCCGACGAGCTCGTCGACAACCAGGTGACGTCGGTGCAGTTCCGCCGGCCGGACGAAAGCGTCGTTGCGACGGCTGTCAGCTTCGGCTGCCACCCCGTGACGACCGGATACGACATGTACGTCTACTCCGCGGACTTCCCGGGTCCGATGCGCGACGTCGTCAGGCGCGTGACCGGCGGAGAGGTCGTGTTCCTGCAGGGGGCAGGCGGCAACGTGCTCCCCAGGGTCGCATTCACCGACTCGGAGGACGAGGCCGAGCAGATGGGCCAAAGGCTCGGCATCGAGGCGCTCCACTCGCTCTCGGGCCGCTTCGCCTACCGGCGCCGGATGGCCTGGCGGCCGGAGCGCTCGATCATGCAGATCTCGTCGTACCGCCGTGAGGGCGTTGACGAAGGCCCGGTCGAGCTGCGGGCGACGATGAGGCGCGTGCGCTTCCCGCTCCTGCCCCTACCGAGCCTCGAGGAGGTTCGCGCCGTCCGCGAGGAGTGGGAGGCGAAGCTCGACGAGGCGACCGCTGCGGGCGCGGGTACGGGTGGTGCTGCGCGGATCGCCTGGTGGCACCTTGCCTGGGCGCGTAGGACAGAGCAGGAGTTACTCGACGGCACCGCGGCAACGTTCCGTGAGGGCCGCATCCACGCGATCCGCATCGGAGACGGTGTGGTCGTCTCCGGCCCGGGCGAGGTGTTCAGCGAGATCGGGATGGCCGTGAAGGAACGGGGCCCTGGTCGCCCGACGATGTACGCTGGCTTCACGAACGGCCTCGTCGCGTACTTCGCGACGGAGGCCGAGTACCGGTACGGGGGATATGAGGCCGACTACAGCCGCCGCGGGCACGGTAACCCCGCGCACGTCGCTCCGGCGTGTGAGCAGATCCTCGTCGAGACCGCGGTGCGCGCAGCCGAAGACCTCTTCCCCGATGCAGAGCCGTGGGACGGCGCCCGGGGGTGGAAGGCGACGGGAGAGCTCCCGGGTACGCTGCCGCCGGACGTGCTGCATCATCCATCCCGCGCCTGACCGCTACAGCTTGCCGATCAGCTCGAGGCTCGCATCGACCGCCCGATCCGCCGAGTCGGGGTGCAGGATCACCGGCATCCCCCACGCCTGCGGGAGCAGGTCGGGCAGCGCGTAGCTCCCGTCGACGCTCCAGCCCCCGTCGGGGTAGTCCGCCCCGCGGGGGAGGTAGCCGAAGACCCCGTTCGTATACCCGAGGACGAAGGTGTCCGGGAGCGGCGAGCGGGCACGGATGTCCAGCCCGGTCTCGAAGAACACTTCCATGTTGAGCGCGCTGAGGACGATGTCGTTCACGCGGATCACCTGGAGGTGAAGCTCGTGAGTCGGATGTCCGTGCTCGACGGCTGCGACCAGGTTCGTCGCCCAGTACTCGTACTTCTGTGCCAACCGGATCTCCCAGTCGAGCGCGTCGCCTTGTCGGCGCTCCTCGGCCGTGCGCTGCCAGTGCTCGAGGATCGCCTGGGCCTCTCCGAGC
>JBBRHS010000457.1:0-2439 GCA_038222385.1 Acidimicrobiia bacterium | reverse complement strand
CGACGTTGACGGCCGGCGCGGCGCGCGGCGCCACGCGAACCCTTGCGGCGGCGCTCACCGGTTCCGGGGTGGAACCGGGTCACGCGGTCGCGGTGCAGGTCGCGAACGGGCCCGACGCGGTGGTCTCGATGATGGCGGTCTGGGAGGCCGGCGGAGTGTTCGTGCCCCTCAACCCCCGCGTCCCCGAGGCTGAGCGAGCCGCCGCCTTCGCGACCACGGAACCGGTCGCTCTCGTCACCGACGACGGGGTGTCGTCGCTGCCGGGTCGGCGCGCCTACGACGACGGCACCGCGTTCGTCACCTGGACCTCGGGGACGACGGGCCGGCCCAAGGCGATCCTGCACACCCACGTCGCGTACTTCGAGATGATCGATCGGGTCCTCGCGCCGCTCCGGGGACGCGCCGCCGTCTCGAAGTCGCGCCCGACCCCCAACCTCATCCCGGTCTCGCTCGCGCTGAACGCGGGGATCTACAACGCCCTCTTCGGCCTGCGGGCCGGAGCAGCCCTCGTGATCATGGATCGGTTCGCGCCGGAGTCGTTCGCGCGCCTCGTGAGGGAACACGGGATCCGTTCGACCGTTCTGCCCCCTGCGGCCATCACGATGCTCACCGACGACGAGGATGTCGCTGATCTCGCGCCGTTGCGGTACGTGCGCAGCATCACCGCACCGCTCTCGCCGCTCGCGGCGCGCCGCTTCACGGAGAAGTTCGCGGTCACGGTGCTCAACGGGTACGGACAGGCCGAGATCGGCGAGGTGATCGGATGGACCGCCGCCGACGCGAAGGCTCACCCCGACAAGGTCGGCGCGGTCGGAAAGCCGCACCCCGGGGTCGACCTCCGACTCGACGCCGACACGGGTGAGCTCCTCGTGCGCCCGCCGAACCGAGCCGTCGGATACGCACCGGGCGACTCGCTCGCGGATCGCGTCGACGCCGAGGGGTTCGTCCGCACCGGGGACATCGCCCACATCGACGACGACGGGTTCGTGTGGATCGACGGCCGTGTCGGCGACGTGATCAACCGGGGTGGGAACAAGGTGTTCCCCGAACAGGTCGAAGAGGTGCTCCGCCTCTCGCCGCGCGTGCGCGACGCGGCTGTGGTCGGAGTACCCGATCCTCGACTCGGCGAGGTTCCGGTGGCGTTCGTGGTGGGTGATGCCCCCACCGATGAGCTCGAGGCCCTATGTCGTGACCAACTCGTGGCGTACAAGATCCCGACCGAGTTCCGACGGGTCGACGAGCTCCCGCGCAGTGAGGTGGGCAAGGTGCTCCGGCGGGAGCTGCAGGGCCGCCACGCGGCAGATATCGCCGAGGAGTACCCGTCGTGAGCTGGTCGACGCTCGAGGTCACCCGCGACGGACCCGTCGGCTGGCTCGTGTTCGATCGTCCCGAGCGGGGCAACGCGATCGACGCCACGATGTTCACCGAGCTCGAGGCCGCATGGGCGGAGCTCGATGCCGACCCCGCGGTGCGGGTGATCGTGAACACCGGCAACGGTACGTCGTTCCAGACCGGCCTCGACGTACGCGAGCTCGCGTCGAACCGCGAGGCCCTGCGCGAACACAGTCGGCGCACCCGCGACTTCGAGCTCCGGATGACCGCGTGGCACTGCCAGGTGTGGAAGCCGGTGGTGGCTGCGGTCAACGGTGTCTGCGCGGGCGGTGGGCTCCACTTCGTCGCCGATGCCGACATCGTGATCGCCGCGGCCGGCGCGACGTTCTTCGATCCGCACGTGAGCATCGGGCAGGTCTCGGCCATCGAGACGATCGGACTCGTTCGCCGGTCACCGATGGAACCGATCCTGCGGATGGCACTCACCGGCCGCCACGAACGCATGTCGGCCGCTCGGGCCTACGAGCTCGGGATCCTGAGCGAGATCGTGGATCCGGCGGACCGGCTGCGGGAGCGGGCCCAGGAACTGGGCGAGACCATCGCGAGGAACTCACCCGCGGCCATGGCGGCGACGAAGCGCGCGCTGTGGGGTGCACTCGAGCTCGGGCTCACCGATGCGTGCCGGGCCGGTGCCGATGAACTCGCCGGGCTCTGGGGCCATCCCGACCAGGAGGAGGGGCCGCGTGCGTTCGCCGAGCGCCGGGAGGCGGAGTGGCAGCCGCCGGGCCCGCACGCGGTACCGGGCAGTTGAACCGCTACTCTGCGACGCCCGACGTCGGAGGATCCGGCGCGGTGTCCCGGGGGGTACATGTGGCGCGTCGTCTGGTCGTCCTCGTGTGCGCGGTCGCGATCGCGAGCGGGCTCGCTGCACCCGTCGCAGTCGCCGGCGCGCAGACCCGAACGCGGGTGAGGCCGGCAGCGTCGCAAGGCTGTGGGAACGCGCCCGTTGTCGCGCCAGGGGAGACCAATGAGTCGGTCGACTCGAGCGGCACCACGTACACCTACATCCGCCACGTCCCCCCGACCTACGACGGTTCGACTCCCGTT
>JBBRHS010000456.1:0-2454 GCA_038222385.1 Acidimicrobiia bacterium | reverse complement strand
TCGTGATCGCCGGCCGGGTCGCCGACGCCGCGCTCTTCCTCGCCCCGCTGATCTTCGAGCACGGCTGGTCATTCGACGACTGGGACAAGCTCGCGGCGGGCATCCTCGTCGGCCACCTGCTCGAGTGCTCGGGGCAGGTCGCGGGCGGTAACTTCAGCGGTGAGTGGTGGACGGTCCCCCACCCGTGGGACCTCCCGTACCCGATCGCCGAGGTCGATGCCGACGGGACCGCGGTGATCACCAAGCCGAGGGCCAGCGGTGGCCGGGTCGATGTGGACACGGTGCGCCACCAGTTGCTCTACGAGGTCCACGACCCGGCCGCCTACCTGTCGCCCGACGTCGTCGCCGACTTCGCGTCGGCCACGTTCACCGACCTCGGTGACGACCGGGTCCGGGTGACCGGCGTGCGGGGCCGCCCCGCGACCGACACCTACAAGGCGCTGGTCGCGCACCACTCGGGTTGGGCCGGCGAGGCGAAGGTCGCGTTCTCGTGGCCCGACGCGCGGGAGAAGGCCGAGGTCACGGCGGCGATCTTCGTGCAGCGCGTCCAGCAGGCCGGTCACGAGGTACGCGAGTGGTGCTTCGAGCGATGGGGTGTCGACGCGCTCGGCGGCCCGACTGTGCCCGAGACCGACGCCGAACCACCCGAGGTCGTGATGCGCGTCGCGTGGCGCTGCGACGATGAACGCACCGCGGCGCTCGTCGCCCGCGAGATGACGCCGCTCACACTGTCGGCGCCGCCGGCCGGACTCACGGGCATGGGACGCGGTGGGCCGGGGGGCGCGAGCGAGCTCCTCACGATCTGGCCGACGCTCGTCGACAAGCAGCTCGTCGACCCACACGTCACGGTCACGACGGAGACGGTCGAGGGGGTCGTCTGATGGCACGACTCCAGCTCCGGGAGCTCTGCGGCTACCGCGCCGGCGACAAGGGCGACGTCTCCGACGTGGCGATCTTCGCCGACGACGACGAGACGTACTCACTGATCGTGCGCGAGGTCACCGCCGAGCGGGTGAAAGCGCACTTCGGCTCCATGGTGCACGGCACGGTCGTGCGCTACGAGGTGGCGAACGTCAGGGCGTTGAACTTCGTGATGCGCGGCGCGCTCGGTGGTGGCGGTCCGAGGACCTTGCGCAGCGACAACCTCGGCAAGACCCTCGGCGGCGCGCTGGTGCGCCTCGAGATCGACGTCCCCGACGAGCTCGCGACCCGCCGGCGCCCCCGCCCCGACATCGCCTGGGCCGGCGAGATCCTCGATCGGGCCGCACGCAAGTAGCTCAGGCGGTGGCGCGAGCCGTTGCGCCCAGGATCTGCTCGCTGAACGCACCTGCGGGGAGAGGGCGGGCGAAGAAGAAGCCCTGGGCGTAGTCGCAGGCGAGGTGGGCGAGGCGGTGCTGCTGCTCGACGTGCTCCACTCCCTCACCGACGACGGCCATCCCGAGCGCGTGGGCCATCGTGATCACGGCCCCGGCGATCGCCTCGTCGGCCGGGTCGGTCGCGAGCCCGCTCACGAACGACCGGTCGAGCTTGAGTCCGTCGAGCGAAAGACGCTTGAGGTACTCGAGCGACGAGTACCCGGTACCGAAGTCGTCGAGCCAGACCGATACACCGAGGTCGCGCAGCTCGTCGAGCGCGAGGAGCGCACCCACGAGGTCGCCGAGGAGCGCGCGCTCCGTCATCTCCAAGGAGAGCAGCTCGGGTGCGACACCCGTCTCGGCGAGGATCGATCGCACCGAACTAACGAACTCCGGGTGCACGAGCTGGTTGGGTGACACGTTCACCGAGAGCGTGAACTGCGACGCGCCAGGATCCGCACACTGCCACGATGCGAACTGCCGGCACGCCTCGCGCAGCACCCACGCACCCATCGGGACGATCAGGCCGAGAACCTCGGCGGCTTCGATGAACTCACCGGGGAGCACGAGCCCGTGACCGGGCCGGCGCCAACGCAGCAAGGCCTCGCACGACGTGAGTGCACCGTCGTCGAGCGAGTAGATCGGCTGGTACACGAGTTCGAACTCGTGGCGTTCGAGCGCGCGGCGGAGTGCCTGTTCGGTCTCGGTCCGGGTCAGCAGACGGGTGCGGAGCGAATCGTCGAAGACCTCGGCCCGGGCCCGACCGCGTTCCTTGGCCCGGTACATCGCCACGTCGGCATCTCGCAGGAGATCGGCCGGCAGGAAGTCGGCTGGGATGCCGATGGATAGGCCGGCCGCGTCTCGGGCATCGGCACCGAGCGCGATCCCGATGCTGGCGGTGAGCTCCACTTCGTGTTCGCCGATCGTGTACGGACTTCGGACGTGTTCGAGCACCCGGTCGGCGACCAGCTGCGCGTGTTGACGCCCTTCGACCCGACACACGAGCACGAACTCGTCGCCACCCAAGCGGGCGACGGTGTCGCCGAGGCGAACCGCGCGCTCAAGCCGACAGACGAGGGCGACGAGTACACGATCACCG
>JBBRHS010000455.1:0-2459 GCA_038222385.1 Acidimicrobiia bacterium | reverse complement strand
CATTGAGCACGATGCAAATAATGCAGCAGGATTTCAAATCGTACTCAAGGAAAATGATAACGTGGTCACCGCCGACGAGACCAGCTTCGACTCCACCACCGACTCAGCGCTCGTCGCCGAGCTCGTCGCGCGGGAGTGGCCGAACGAGCCCCGCTCCGACGGCCGTGAGCTCGAGCACGCACTCGAGAAGGTGCTCCCCCGGCTGCGGGGTGGGTTCTCGTTCGTGCTCATGGACGACGCCCGACTCATCGGGGTGCGTGATCCCCACGGGTTCTGGCCCCTCGCGCTGGGCCGTCTCGAAGGCGGTGGCTGGGTGCTCGCGAGCGAGACCGCGGCGCTCGACATCGTCGGCGCGCACTATGTGCGCGACGTACAGCCGGGCGAGATGGTGGTCATCGATGCGGCCGGCCTCCGCCGGGAGTACCGCTTCGCGGAGCCAGAACCGAAGCTGTGTCTCTTCGAGTTCGTCTACTTCGCCCGACCCGACACCAACCTCTACGGCCAGAGCGTGCACGCGGCGAGGCAACGGATGGGTGAGGAACTCGCGGCCCAGGCGCCGGTCGACGCCGACATGGTGATGCCGATCCCGGAGTCCGGGATCCCTGCGGGGCAGGGTTACGCGCGCGCCTCGGGCATCCCCTACGGAGACGGTCTCGTGAAGAACCGCTACGTCGGCCGCACGTTCATCCAGCCCAGTCAGCAGATGCGAGGCCAGAGCGTCCGGATGAAGCTGAACCCGCTCCCCGAGAACATCCGGGGCAAGAAGCTCGTCGTCGTCGACGACTCGATCGTGCGGGGCACCACCACCCGTCAGGTCGTGGCGATGCTCCGGGAAGCGGGCGCCACCGAGATCCACTTCCGGGTGTCGTCGCCGCCCTACCGGTGGCCCTGCTACTACGGGATGGACACCGGCCGGAAGTCGGAGCTGCTCGCGGCGGATCTCTCGGTCGGCGAGATCCGCGAGTACCTCGGTGTCGACTCCCTCGCCTACCTCGAGATCGGCCGGCTCACCAAGGCGACGGGCACGGCCGAGGAGTCGTTCTGCACCGCGTGTCTCACCGGGCACTACCCGGTGCCGGTGCCCCTCGACGACACCAAGGGCGTCCTCGAGATCGACGTGACCGAGACGCGCCTCACCGACGCCGACGTGGAGTCGTCGGGGTCGTCGCCCCGGTTCCCCACGTGACCGTGGGCGTCCGCCGGTGAGTCGGCGAGACCGCGAAGACGACTCCCTCACTTACCGGGAGGCCGGCGTCGACATCGCCGCCGGCGAGAAGGCCGTCGAGTTCATCAAGCAGCACGTCCGCACGACCTTCCGCCCTGAGGTCGTGGGTGATGTCGGCGGCTTCGGGGGCCTGTTCTCCCTCGGCAAGCTCGGTCACCGAGACCCTCTCCTCGTCGCCTCCACCGACGGCGTCGGCACGAAGTCGATCATCGCCCGGCTCACCGGCCGGTACCGCACGATCGGCATCGACTGCGTCGCCATGTCGGTCGACGACATCGCGTCGCAGGGCGCCGAGCCCCTCTTCTTCCTCGACTACGTGTCGGTCGGCAAACTCGTGCCCGAGACGATCGACGAGATCGTCGCCGGCGTGGCCGAAGGCTGCCGTCAGTCGGGGTGCGCGCTCATCGGCGGTGAGATGTCGGAACACCCCGACGCCATGGAGCCGGGCGAGTTCGATCTCGTGGGGTTCGCGGTTGGCGTTGTCGAGCGGGCCGAGGTGTTGCCCCGCGCGGTGCGGTCCGGCGATCAGATCATCGGCATCGCGAGCCCGGGTCTGCGCTGCAACGGTTACTCCCTCGCCCGGCGTGCCCTCCTCGACCGGGCCGGTCGCAGTCTCGACGAACCGGCCTGGACAGGCGCCTCGCACTCCCTCGGCGAGGAGTTGTTGCGTCCGAGCGTGATCTACGCCCCGTCGATGCTCGAGCTCCGGCGGCAGGTCGACGTACGCGCGTTCGCGCACGTGACCGGCGGCGGGATCGTCGACAACCTCCTCCGCGTGCTCCCGGAGCACGTCGAGGCGGTCATCGAACGGGGGTCGTGGGAGCAGCCCCGTATCTTCGGTGAGATCCAGGCCGCGGGATCCGTGGCCGACGCCGAGATGGAGCAGGTCTTCAACCTCGGCCTCGGGATGCTCGCAGTCGTTCCGGGCGGCGACGTCTTCCGCTCCCTCGACGTCGTGCGGGCCTCCGGCCACGAGGCCTGGGCCGTCGGTGAGATCCGCAGCGCCCACGGCCCTCCCCGCGCCACCCTCACCTGACTTGATGGTCGGATCCGCTGCGCCGGCTCGATCGCTCACCGATGCACGTCCCGCGCGGGCGGGTCCGCAGGCTCCGCTTCTCCTCCTGACTTGATGGTCGGATCCGCTGCGCCGGCTCGATCGCTCACCGATGCACGTCCCGCGCGGGCGGGTCCGCAGGCTCCGCTTCTCCTCCTGACTTGAGGGTCGGATCCGCTG
>JBBRHS010000454.1:0-2471 GCA_038222385.1 Acidimicrobiia bacterium | reverse complement strand
GAGCACCATGAACGTCCTCGTCTGCGTCAAGCAGATCCCCGACCCGGCCACGCCCGGCGAGCTCACCGCGGAGCACACGCTCAAGCGGGAGGGCAAGCTGATCCTCGACGAGTCCGACAGCTTCGGCGTCGAGATGGCACTGCAACTCGTCGACAAGGCGGGAGGCGGTGAGGTCACGCTCGTCTCGATCGCCCCGAACGACGAGGTGTCGGGTCTGCGCACCGCGCTCGCCATGGGTGCGGCGAAGGCCGTGCTCGTGTCGGACCCGAGCCTGGCCGGATCCGACTCACTGAGCACCGCCAAGGTGATCGCGAAGGCAGTGGAGCGCGTCGGCGACGTCGACCTCCTGCTCACGGCCACCGAGAGCACCGACGGCTACACGGGCACGATCCCCGGTCAGGTCGCGGAACTGCTCGACTGGCCCTCGCTCACCTTCGCGAAGGAAGTGACCATCGCCGACGGCAAGGTCACCATCCAGCGTCAGACCGAGGCCGGGTACGACGTCGTGGAGGCATCACTGCCCGCCGTCGTGAGCGTCACCGCCGGTGTGGTCGAACCTCGTTACCCCTCCTTCAAGGGGATCATGGCCGCGAAGAACAAGCCGGTCGACGCGGTGAAGCCGGCCGACCTCGGTCTCGCCGACGATCAGGTCGGCTGGGCCGGCGCCCGCCAGACCATCACGTCGGTGGAACAGGCGCCCGAGCGTCAGGCCGGCGAGAAGATCGAAGACGACGGCACCGCGTTCGAGGCCGTCGTGGCGTACCTCGAGAAGTTGAAGGTGGTCTGATGAAGGTCCTCGTGTTCGCCGAAGCCGACAACGGTGTACCCGTCACGTCGACGCTCGAGATGTTGACCAAGGCCCGCGAGCTCGGCGACGTCGAAGCCGCGTACGTCGGTACGGGCGCCGACGCGCTCGCCACCGCCGTCGGTGACTACGGCGCGACGAAGCTCTACACCGCCGACCCCGGGGGTTCGCTCACCGGCGTCGTGGGTGCATCGCTGGTGGCCAAGGTCGTCGAGACCGCCGCACCCGACCTCGTGCTGTTCGCGCAGACCTACGACGGTCGCGACGCGATCTCCCGTCTCTCGGCGCGCATCGACCGGCCCGTCCTCACCAACGGCTATTCGGTCACGGTGAACGGAGACGCGGTGAGCGTCGGCGCCCAGGTGTTCGGCGGCACGGTGCTCGTCGAGACCCAGTTCACCGGCCCCGCGCCGTACCTCGCAGCCATCCGACCGAAGTCGTTCGCGGCCGAGCCGTCGGGCGGCGCGGCTGCCGCGGTCGAGACCGTCGAGCTCGGCGAGACCGGCCGCGGCACCGAGGCCAAGGTCCTCGACCACCACGTCGAGGAGCGCGAGGGCCCGAAGCTCGAAGAGGCGACGATCGTCGTGTCCGGTGGTCGTGGCCTCGGCAGCGCCGAGGCGTTCGACCCGCTCGTCGACGAACTCGCGAAGCTCCTCAACGGTGCGAGCGGTGCGTCGCGTGCGATCGTCGACGCCGGATGGGTGCCGTACTCGAAGCAGGTCGGCCAGACCGGCAAAACGGTGAAGCCGAAGCTCTACATCGCGCTCGGCATCTCCGGCGCCACCCAGCACCTCGTGGGCATGAAGGGCAGCGACAACATCATCGCCGTCAACAAAGACGCAGAGGCCCCGATCTTCTCGGTGGCCGACCTCGGAATCGTCGGCGACGTCCAGAAGGTCGTCCCCAAGCTCATCGAGGCCCTGAAGGCGAAAAGCTAGGTCGAATCCCGAGCTGCGTTGGTGCGATTGGGCCACCCCTGAGGTGGGCAATCGCACCAACGGGAACCGTCCTATCCCGGGCCGATGGTGACTTCGACGACCTGGACCGGCAGGCCGCCGGTGGCGTCGCGCACGGTCATCGCGAGCTGGGCGCCGGCGCGGGTCCAGGTGCAGAAGATCGAGCCGGCCGCGCCCTGGCAGCCGCTGAACTGATAGGCGGCGGCCTCGGAGCTCGGCGTGGCGAACAACGAGTCGATCGCCGTCTGGTCGGCGACCGTGGCGGCGGTCGCCCGGTCATCGGCGGCCCACGCGCTGAAGAGCGTCTCGGCGTACGCCTGGGGATCAGCGGGAGTGGTGGGCGTCGTGGAACTCGTCGTGGACGTGCTCGAGGTGCTCGACGTCGAGGTGCTCGTCGACGACGAACTGGTCGACGACGAGGTCGACGTGTTGCTGGTCGAGCTCGAGTCGCCGTCTCGTACGAAGAACCACCAGCCTGCGGCGGCCGCTCCGATCAGCACGAGCACCACGACGACCACGATCAGGGTCCGACGTTTCGTGCCGGCCTTCTCCTCTTGCTCCCGGCGTTCTCTTCGGGTCGGGCCCGACGGGCTCCCTGGCGCGGTCATGCCCCGAAGCTACGCGGCTGCGAGAAAGCCGAGGTGGATGCGTGACGGTCAGCCGAGAGCGGAGTCGGGGATCCAGGAGCCGTGGAAGCCGAAGGGCACCCG
>JBBRHS010000453.1:0-2478 GCA_038222385.1 Acidimicrobiia bacterium | reverse complement strand
TCGCGAGGAGCGCACCGTCGGTGTCGAACGCCTTACCCGTGTCGTCGATGATGACCGCGGTCTCGCCATCGGCGTCGAGCACCATCCCGAGGTGGCTGCCCGACGAACGCACCAGATCACCAATGCGGATGGTGCGGGTCTGCAGGTCGTCGGCCGCGGCCGCAGCCGACGCGGTGCTCGCGAACGGGTTCACCGCGAGCACGTCGGCACCGAGCTTCGCGAGCACGCTCGGCATGACGAGGCTCACGGCCCCGTGGGAGTAGTCGAGGACGACCTTGAACGCGGCGTCGCGGACGCGGTCGCCGTCGACGGCACCCTCGAGGGCCGACGTGTAGAACTCGAGCGCACGGGGCGGGAAGCGGATGTCGCCGATGTCGCCGGCGAAGGCCCTCCGAAAGTCTTCTCGTGACAGGAGTCGTTCGATCTTGCGCTGCATCCCCTCGTCGATGTCGCGGCCGTCGGCCTCGAAGAACCGGATGCTCACGCTGTTGGCATCGCCGGGGACGAGGCGCACCGTGATGCCACCTTGGGCGAGGGAGTTCTTCACCTGGAAGCGCGTCAACGGGACCGTCGCGAGCTCCACGTCGTCGACCGTGACGCCCGCGAGATTGAGTCCCCCGATGATCGACCGCTTGAGCGCGCGGGCCACCCGGCTCGTATCCCGACTGGTCGTGACCGTCGAGCCCTTCTTCAAGGCGCTCCCGTAGGCCATGGCGAGGCGCACCGCCCGCTCCGGGGTGATGTCGACGTTCGCGAGCCCGCTGACCCCGCGCCGACCGAAGCGCGTGCGGGTACCGCGGGTCTCCCAGACGATCGACGAGTTGATCACTGCGCTCGCCTCGACCGTCTTGAACGGATACACCTTCACGTCGGGGTTGATCAACGCGTACTCCCCGACGAAGCACTCCTCGCCGAGCACGGCGCCCTCGCGTACCCGGGCGTGGGATCGCAGGTCGGAGGAACGGCCGATCACACAACCGCGCAGGTCGACGCTGGGACCGATGTAGCCGTGGTCGTGGACCACGCTCCGCTCGATGAACGCGTCGGACTTCACCACCACGTCGCTCCCGAGCACGGTGTAGGGCTGGAGCTGGGCGCCGGCCTCGATGCGGGCATTGTCGCCGATCACCACCGGCCCGGCCACGTGGGCCGACGGATCGAGGTCGGCCCCTTCCCCGAGCCACACGCCGTCGGCGAGCTCGAACCCCTCGATGTCGACCCGCACCCGCCCGTCGAGGATGTCGGTGTGGGCGCGCACGTACGCGTCGAGTGTGCCGACGTCTTCCCAGTACCCCTCCACGACGTGGCCGAGCAGGGGCTTGCCCCGCTTGAGGATCGCGGGGAACACGTCGCTCGAGAAGTCGACGACCTCGCCCTCGGGGATGAAGTCGAACACCTCGGGCTCGAGCACGTACATGCCGGTGTTGATGGTGTCGGAGAACACCTGGCCCCAGGTGGGCTTCTCGAGGAACCGGTCGATCGAGCCGTCGGGCCGGGTGATCACGATGCCGAACTCGACCGGATCCTCGACCCGCTTCAATGCGATCGAGCCGAACGCGGCGGCCTCGCGGTGGGCCTTCACGAACTCCGTGAGGTCGATGTCGGTGAGCACGTCGCCCGACATGACGAGGAAGGTGTCGTCGAGCTGCTCGGCTGCGTTGCGCACCGATCCCGCGGTACCGAGCGGACTGTCTTCGCTCGCGTAGCGCATCTGCACCCCGAAGTCGGAGCCGTCACCGAAGTAGTTGCGGATCTGGTTGGCGAGGAACGCGACGGTCACCACGATGTCGTCGAACCCGTGGTCGGCGAGCAGCCGCACGATGTGTTCGAGCATGGGTCGGTTCGCCATGGGGAGCATCGGCTTCGGTTGGTTGCTGGTGAGGGGACGGAGTCGGGTTCCCTCACCTCCGGCGAGGATGACTGCCTTCACGGTGAACCTTTCGCGTCACGGGCCTCTCGGCCCTCTCGCAATGCCTGTCGGGCGATCGGGATGTAGCCGGCGGCCGCCCAGTAGCTCAGGACGAGTCCACCGATGGTGAAGCACCAGGTGGCGAAGATGAGGAGGTCGCGCAGCGCACCCGGGTCGAGCGCGTCGATCAGCAGGAAGCCCGGCAGCGCGAACATCAACGCCAGTGTTCCCGCCTTGCCCACCCACTGAACATCGATCCGCTTCGCGCCGAGGGCTGCGAGCCAGAGCACACCCACGCTGATCACCGCTTCCCGCGCCAGGACGACCACGCCGACCCAGACCGGGATCGAGCCGTCGATCAGGAGGGCGACCCCTGCGGCGATCAGGAGAATCCGGTCGGCGACGGGGTCGAGCACCTTGCCGAGCTCGCTGCCCTGGTCGTAGCGGCGGGCGATCCAACCGTCGACCCAGTCGGTCGCGCCGAGCACCGCGAGCAGGATCGCCGCCTCGACCCGCTGGTCCTCGGCCAGGAGCAGCCAGAGGAACCAGGGGATGCAGAGCAGTCGTCC
>JBBRHS010000452.1:0-2514 GCA_038222385.1 Acidimicrobiia bacterium | reverse complement strand
CTCGTCAACGTGTTCTGCCTCGGGCTGCTCCCGGTGGAGCGCCTGGTGCTCGCACGGGCCGAGGGTGTCGGCAACCTCGCGGTCCTGCTCGGGGGATCGACCGGTCGCGACGGGATCGGTGGCGCGAGCGTGCTCGCGTCGACCGGCTTCGACGAAGGCGACGAGGGCAAGCGTCCGTCGGTCCAGGTGGGCGACCCTTTCGAGGAGAAGAAGTGCATCGAGGCGTGCCTCGCGCTGCTCGATGCCGGACTAGCGGTCGGCGTGCAGGACCTCGGCGCCGCCGGGTTGTCGTGCGCAACGTCGGAGACGGCGGCGAACGCCGGCGCGGGAATGGACGTCGACATCGCGCGGGTGACACGACGCGAGCCGGGGATGAACGCGGTCGAGGTCATGACGTCGGAGAGCCAGGAGCGAATGCTCGCGATCGTGCGTCCCCGCGATCTCGACGAAGTGCTGGCGCTCTGCGCCCGGTGGGAGGTCCAGGCCACCGTGGTCGGCACGGTCAACGACACCGACCGCTTCCGCGTCTACGACGGCACCTTCGACGCACTCGGGGTCCCGGGTGCGAACCCGACTCCTCCGGCGGGGGAACCGCCCCGACCGGTTTCGTCCGACAATCCACCGCTCGCCGACATGCCGGTGGGGAGCCTCGGCGACGGCCCGAACTACGACCGCCCGGTGCGTCGCCCCGACACCCAGGACGCCCTGCTCGCCGACGACCCCGGTCCGGGACTGTCCGAGCAGTTCCCTCCCGGATCCGATCTCTCCGCAGAGTTGCTCGCCCTGCTCGCGCGTCCGACCATCGCCGACAAGTCGTGGATCTCGCGTCAGTACGACCACCAGTTGTTCCTCAACACGGTGGTCGGACCCGGTGGCGACGCAGCGGTGTTGCGCCTCCCCGGCTCGCGGCGCGGGCTCGCGCTCAGCACCGACGGCAAGGCGCGGTTCGCCGCCCTCGACCCGCGCGTCGGAGGCCGACTGGCGGTGCTGGAGGGTGTTCGTAACGTGGTGTGCGCGGGCGCGCGTCCGGTCGCGCTCGTGAACTGCCTCAACTTCGGCAACCCCGAACACCCCGAGGTCATGTGGCAGTTCGCCGAGGTGGTCGAGGGCATGAGTGAAGCGTGTCGGGCGTTCGACCTCCCGGTGGTCGGCGGCAACGTCAGCTTCTACAACGAGTCCCGCGGCGCCGACATCGACCCGACCCCGGTGGTGGGTGTGATCGGGCTCATCGATGTGCTCTCCGAACGTCCGCCGCCCGCCGCGCTCCGGGCCGACGACCGCATCGTCCTGCTCGGTGCGACGCGGCCCGAGGTCGGGGGCTCGGAGTGGGCGACGATGCACGACCGTCGGGGTGGCGCGCCACCCGCCGCCGATCTCGCGGTTGCGAAGGCACTCCACGACCTCGTCGCGGGACTTGTCGTCGATCGGATGGTCGGCGGTCTCCACGATTGCGCCGACGGAGGCATCGCGGCCGCGCTCGCGGAGATGGCGATCGCGAGCGACGTCGGCTTCCGGGTCGCGGTGGGCGATGCGCTCGTGTGCTTCTCGGAGTCGGCCTCACGGGTCGTGCTCTCGGTCGACCCGGCGCGGATCGACGACGTGATCGCCCGGGCCGGGACCGCGGGCGTCCCGGTCGCCGTGATCGGCGACGCGGGCGGCAACCGCCTGACGGCCGAGGGTGCGTTCGACGTGACGCTCGTCGATGCAGCGAGCGCGTGGCGCGACGCGATCCCGAACCTATTGGGCGTGGGCGTCGAGGCGCCCTGAACCGCGGGTCAGCCGGGATCGCGCGGCGCGGGGCCGGGACGGATCCAGCCCTTCTCTTCGAGCCACGAGAGCACCTGCGCGGCGGAAGCCGCGACTGAACGGTCGTTGGTCGACACGTGGATCTCCGGGGCGAGCGGCGGTTCATACGGATCCGACACACCGGTGAACTCGGGGATCTCCCCGGCCCGGGCTTTCTTGTAGAGACCCTTCACGTCGCGCGTCTCGCAGACCTCCAGCGGAGTGTCGACGAACACCTCGACGAAGTTCGGGATCTCGGCCCGGACCGCATCGCGGGTCTCGCGATAGGGGGAGATGGCGGCGGTGATCGCGGCCACGCCATTTCGGGAGAGGACCTTCGCCACCCAACCGATCCGCCGGATGTTGATGTCGCGGTCGGTCTTCGAGAATGTGAGCCCGGCAGAGAGGTGCTCCCGGACTTCGTCGCCGTCGAGCAGCTCGACCCGTTCACCACGATTGCGGAGTTCGTCGGCGACCACGTTCGCGATCGTGCTCTTGCCGGCGCCGGAGTAGCCGGTGAACCAGAGGCAGAACCCGTGGGACCCGGTGTCGTCGGCCATTCCGGCAACCTAGCCTCACGGATCGTGAGGGTCGGTTCCGACGTGCGATACTTGGACAGTGAACGGTGGTCTCGCGCACGCATGTGGCGTGTTCGGGGTGTACGCCCCGAACCAACCGGTTGCCCAACTCACGTACCTGGGTCTGTACGCGTTGCAGCACCGGGGGCAG
>JBBRHS010000451.1:0-2515 GCA_038222385.1 Acidimicrobiia bacterium | reverse complement strand
GTGCAACCGGGCGGCACGCTCCGAGTGCGAGCAGCACGACGGCGACCAGTCCCACGCCGGCGATCCGACCCCGCGAGACGAATTGATGGCTTCGACGCATCCGTATGTCGATGGAGCACCTGTCGGCAGGTCACGGGGCGTGGTTGAGAACAATTTTCCAGTCGGGCGCCCTCCCGCTCCCGGCGGATTCCCGGCAAGCTGGCCCGGTGCCCGCTTCGACCGCGCTCCCGCCGACGGCCCTCCCCGCAGTCGCCCGGGCCTGGGCCGGAGCGCAGCTCGGTGCCGGATCGCGGGTGGTCCGCGTCCGGCGCCTGCGGGGCGCCTCGGCGAGCGTCGTGCACGCCGTCGACGTCGACGACCGGGTCGAGCGCCGTCACCGACTCGTCCTGCGTCGGTTCGTCGGCCCGATCGCCCTGACCGAACCCGACCTGGCCGCCCGGGAGGCGGGGGTCCTCACCCACCTCCGCGGGCGCGGGACCGGCGCCCCCGAGCTCGTCGGGGTCGATGCCGATGGTTCCGTGGCGGGCGATCCGGCCGTGCTCGCATCTCGGGTCCCCGGGCGCATCGACCTGGAACCAGGAGACCTCCGCCGGTGGTTGCGGGAGCTGTCGTCGGCACTCGAACCGATCCACGCGCTCGACGGCCATGGACTGCCGCGGTACGCGCGGTACGACAGTGGCCACTGGTCGGGTCCCCCACCGTGGTCGCAGCACCTCGCGGCGTGGGAACGCGCCGCGGAGATCGTCGATAGCGGTCCGGGGGCGCGGCCCCACGGGCTGATCCACCGCGACTACCACCCGCTGAACACCCTCTGGTCACGAGGTCGCCTGACCGGTGTCGTCGACTGGGCGTCGGCGTGCATCGGTGATCCGGGCGTCGACATCGGCCACTGCCGCGTGAACCTCGCGATGCTCTTCGGCCGCGACGTCGCCGATGCGTTCGCACCCGACGCCGACCCGTACTGGGATCTCGCGTCGGCGACCGACGGCGTCGCGTGGTCGCTCCCCACCCCCAGCTTCCGCGACGCCGGCCGGACCGATCTCGACGACCGCGTCGTGGCCGAACGACTCGACGACTTCGTAGCCGCCGCAATCAGCCGGGTGGCTCGAGCTGCTCCATGAACTCGAGCACCATCGCCCCGGGGCGCGCACGAAGGCGATGCGACGCACACCGACCGCCATCGGCGCACGATACCCGAGTCGCGGCCTAACCTGACGCCCCTGTCAGGTCAGTGGCCGAGTTCGGGGAGCTTCGATGGATCGTGTGCGGATCGGGATCATCGGGACCGGCAACATCGCACCGATGAACGTGCGCGGGTATCTCGATCATCCGCAGTGCGACGTGGTGGCCGTGTGCGACACGCGCCGGGAGAAGGCCGAACGCATGGCCGCCGCGTGGGGTGTCGACCGGGTCTACGACTCGATCGACGCGATCCTCGCCGACGACGGGATCGACGCGGTCGAGATCCTCACCCCGACCTTCCTCCACCGTGACCACGTGATCGCGGCCGCGCGGGCCGGCAAGCACATCTCGTGCCAGAAGCCGATCGCGAACTCCGTTGCGGATGCGCGCGAGATGATCGCCGCGTGCGAGGCGGCCGGCGTGGTGTTCCGGGTCACCGAGAATGCGTTCCACTGGCCGGCACTCGTCAAGGCGAAGGAGTTGATCGCGGCCGGCCGCATCGGCACGCCCACCATGATCCGAATCAAGACCGTTGTCGGCCGGACGGATTCGGAGTTCCAGAACACGCTCGACCCCGAGGGTTACATCTGGCGCTTCAACGACCAGTCCCCCGGGGGGCACCTCTTCGACGACGTCGTCCACAAGTACGCGACCGCGTTGTGGCTCACCGACGACGACATCCGCAGCGTGCAGGCCGTCGTCCGCAAGGGGCCGCTGTTCTTCGAGGCGCCCATGGCCGCGATCTGGGAGTACGGGCGCGACGACCTCCTCGGGATGATGGAGGTCACGTACGCGCCGAACATGCTCATCCGCTCCGACCATTTCGGCGCCGACGAGTTCTTCGAGATCCAGGGCACCGACGGCTACGTGTGGGTCACCTGCCTCACCGGTCATCTCCTCGATCTGCCGCCGGTGATGCTCTACGAGGCCGACGGCACCCAGACGAACTACGCAGTCGACACGCACTACGACGTCAGCTTCGCGAACGCGTCGAAGCACTTCGTCGACTCGCTCCTCGCGGGCACCGAGCCCGACATGAGCGGTGAGCTCGCGGTGAAGGTCCTCCAGCTCTGCTTCGCCGTCTACCAGGCGTCGATCGACCGCGGTCCGGTCGATCCCGCCACGATCGACACGGCGGTGTCGCCGCCATGGTGGCCGCCGTCGCCGGAGCTGCTCATGCGCGAGGCGACGGAGATGGGCGAGAACCTGCGCAAGCGCGCCTAGGGCCTAAGCGCCGGTTGAACAAGGCGGGGCGCCGACGCCGGCGCCCGCCTTGCGTTCGAACACGTAGTCGAGCAGGCGGCGACCGAAGTCGGACGCGACCACGACGTCC
>JBBRHS010000450.1:0-2571 GCA_038222385.1 Acidimicrobiia bacterium | reverse complement strand
GGCGAGGCCGGCGCCGATGAAGCCGCCGAGGGTCGCCACCCCGATCGCGGCACACGCGCGGCGATAGCCGCGTCCGGCGTCTTCCGCTCGCACGGCCGCGACCAACGGTATGGCGATCCACATCGCGAAGGTCGCGACGCTGAACGCAGCATGGAGATCATCGACCCGCGCGACGTCGACGTCGCCGAGGAACCCGGTCGGGCAACTGCGATCGCTGCAGCGAGCGAGACCGGCGCCGGCGGTGGTGAGCCCGGCGATCACGAGCATCGAGGGCACCGGTTCCGGCGCGACGACCGAGCCCCGGAGCACGCCGGCGAGCGCGACGGAACCGGCGGCGAGGCCGACGAACCCGGAGACCATCACCGGAGCGCCCCGCGACCCCCGCGCGGCCAATGCGCTCACCGGTTCGTCGCGCCGCCGATAGCCGGGCTCCATCCGGGCCGCGATGCGCTCAGCGATCGCGAAGGCGACGGGACCTGCGAGCGACACCATGACAGTGCGGAGGCGCATCGCAGGAGACTACGGGTCTGACACACGGGAGCACCCGATCGAGGCAGCCCTTGCGAGCCAATAGGCTCCGGCACCATGACCGTGATCGAGACCGATTACCTCGTCGTCGGTGCGGGTGCGACCGGGATGGCGTTCACCGATTCATTGATCGCCGAGTCCGACGCCGACGTGGTGATGGTGGACCGACGGCATCGGCCTGGCGGCCATTGGAACGACGCGTACCCGTTCGTGCGGCTCCACCAGCCGTCGGCGTTCTACGGGGTCAACTCATGCGTACTCGGCACGGACGCGATCGACGAGGTCGGTCCGAACGCCGGCTTCTACCACCGCGCGACCGCGGCGGAGATCTGCGCCTACTTCTCCCGGGTGCTCGAGGAGCACCTGCTGCCGTCGGGCCGGGTGTGCTCCTTTGCCATGAGCGACTACGCCGGCGATGGAGCGGGCGGACACCGGTTGGTCTCCCGGCTCACCGGCGACACGACGACTGTGCGGGTCCGACGGCGACTCGTCGACGCGACCTACCAGGAGACGGGGATCCCCTCGACGCACGTCCCACCGTTCGACATCGATCCCGGCGCGCGGCTGATCCCGGTCAACGGTCTGGTCGACCTGACCGAGCCCGCCTCGGGCTACACGATCATCGGCGGCGGCAAGACCGCCATGGACGCGTGCACGTGGCTCCTCGACTCCGGCGTGCCTGCCGACGCGATCCGGTGGATCCGACCCCGGGATGCGTGGCTGCTCGACCGCGCGTACTCGCAGCCGCTCGACGCGCTCCCGACGCTGCTCGAGGGCGTGTCGCTCAACCTCGCGTCCGCCGCCGAGGCCCACGACGTCGACGACCTCTTTCGCCGGCTCGAGGACTGCGGTCAGCTCCTCCGACTCGACCCGGCGGTGGAGCCGACGATGTACCGGTGCGCGACGGTCAGCCGGCCCGAGCTCGAGAGCCTCCGGACCATCGAGAACGTCGTGCGTCGGGGTCGGGTCGTATGCCTGGGAGTCGACGAGATCGTGATGGAGGAGGGATCGATCCCGACCGACGTGAACCAGGTGCACGTCGACTGCTCGGCCTCGGGTCTGCGGATCGGTCCCGGTCGCCCGATCTTCGAGCCCGACCGGATCACCTTGCAGCAGGTCCGCACCTGCCAGCCGACGTTCAACGCGGCGCTCGTCGCGTTCGTGGAGGCGACGGTGGCCGACGACGCGGCGCGCAACCGGCTGTGCCCGCCCAACCCGTATCCGACCGCAACCACCGACTGGATCCGGGCCACCGCGACCTCGCAGCGGGCGGAAACGATGTGGATGGCCGATCCCGACGTCATGGCTTGGCTCCAACGCTCGCGCCTCAACGCCGCCCGAGGCATCGGCGACCACCTCGACGACCCGAGGATGCAGTCGGCACTCGCCCGATTCGGAACCAACGCGGCGACATCGGTCGCGAACCTCGAACGGCTCCTCGCAGCACCGGCGTAGGGAGGCTCGCGGCCGGGCACGTCGCAGCTCATCCGTCCCCGGGGACGGGCCGCCGTACTGGTCAACAGGGTGATCTTCCAGCTCGCGCAACGAGACCCACATTCGCATGCCCTCGCGCTCGAGTGGCTCGACGTCACCTTGACCGGCCCCGAGCGGGCCGCGGTCGCGCTGCTCGAACCGCGCCGGTCGGACCGCGAGCGGTTACACGCGCTGATGCGGGTGTTCCCGCTCCCGTCGCTCACGTCGCGGGAGATCCTGCTCGCGCTCGTGCAGGATCGCGCCGGCCGCCGGCGGCGCCCGTGGGTGCGCGCCTGCGCGCTCTCCACCGCGTCGGGGATGGACCGGTCCGAACTGGAGGTCGTCATCGCAGCCGCGACCGTCCGACCCGATCGGACACCGTGGGTGGCGCTCACCGACGCGGGCCCGTGCCATCCGGCCGATGGGGACGCCCGCACCCCGGATCGACCTGCTCGACCCCGACTTCTACGTCGACGGAGCGAGCGAAGCCTACCGGTGGATGCATGGGCACTCACCCGTGCACTACGACGAGGGCAACGGCGTGTGGGGGCTCGCGACCTACGAGGCGGT
>JBBRHS010000449.1:0-2573 GCA_038222385.1 Acidimicrobiia bacterium | reverse complement strand
CCAGCCGAGGTGCCGCTCGAATGGCGCGGCGTGACCGAACCCTGGACCGACGACGACGCCCGCGAGCTCGACCGCGTGCTCGGCATGAGCGAGGGGGAGCTCCATGGCACAGCTCGCAGTTAGCGGCGTCACCGTCCGCTTCGGGGGCAACATCGCGCTCGACGGCGTCGACCTCGAAGCGGAGTCCGGATGTGTCACCGGCCTCATCGGGCCGAACGGCGCGGGCAAGACCACCCTGTTCAACGTGATCACCGGACTCATCCCCGCGAACTCGGGCATCGTCGAACTCAACGGCGCGGCGATAAGCGATCTCAGCCCCACCAAGCGGGCCCGCAAGGGGATGGCCCGCACGTTCCAACGCCTCGAGCTCTTCAGCCTCCTCAGCGTGCGCGAGAACATCCGGGTCGCGGCCGACATCCGCAAGGGGTGGGCCCGCGACGGCAGCGACCCCGCCGCGGTGACCGAGGCGATCATCGAACGCATCGGCCTCGGGGCCGTCGCCGACGCGCGGGTCGACTCCCTCCCCACCGGCCAGTGCCGGCTCGTGGAGCTGGGTCGCTCGTTGGCGACGAAGCCGGAGGTCCTCCTCCTCGACGAACCCGCTTCCGGCCAGGACGAGACCGAGACGGTGCAGTTCGGCGCGCTGCTGCAGGAGCTCGCCGCCGAAGGGATGGCGGTCGTGCTCGTCGAACACGACGTGCACCTCGTGATGCGCGTGTGCACCACCGTGCACGTCCTGGATTTCGGTCGGGTCATCGCGGTCGGGACTCCCCAGGAGATCCAGAGCAACACCGCCGTCGTCGCCGCCTACCTCGGGACCCCGGCATGATCACCGTGAG
This sequence comes from Acidimicrobiia bacterium, assembly GCA_038222385.1. GTDB lineage: Bacteria > Actinomycetota > Acidimicrobiia > IMCC26256 > JANYLB01 > JANYLB01. The sequence continues at coordinate 1,734 of JBBRHS010000449.1, read as the reverse complement.
CGCAGCGGAGCCGCCGGAAACTCCGGATGAGACGTCGGCTGGTGGGCGATCGAGGCACCGCAGCGGAGCGAACCATCGAGGCGCCGCGCCACTCGAGGATCGACCGAACCTGCTGGAGTTGCGGGGGATCCGGGCGGCGTACGAGCGGATCGAGGTGTTGTTCGGGGTCGATCTCGTCGTTCCGGAAGGCAGCGTCGTCGCGCTCCTCGGCCCGAACGGCGCGGGCAAGACGACGACGCTGCGGGTCGCGGCGGGCCTCCACCCGCCGATCTCCGGCGACGTGCTCGTTGCCGGGCGTCGGGTCAACGGCGCGAAACCCGAGGAACTCGCGCGGCACGGGCTCTGCATGATCCCTGAGGGCCGGGGGATCTTCCCGAACCTGACCGTCCGGGAGAACCTGCGGATGATGACCTACGTCGGGCGCAGCCTCTCCGAGATCGAGGAGGTCGCCTACGCCCGGTTCCCGCGGTTGCAGGAGCGACGCACGCAGACCGCGGGGACCTTGTCGGGTGGCGAGCAGCAGATGCTGGCGATGGCGCGAGGGATGGCCGTCGATCCGGCGCTCCTGATCCTCGACGAGCTGTCGATGGGCCTGGCACCGATCATCGTGGCCGAGTTGTACGAGATGGTGGCCCAGGTCGCCCAGGAAGGCGTGTCGATCCTGGTCGTCGAACAGTTCGCGAGCACCGTGTTGGGCGTGGCCGACTATGCGGCCATCATGGTGCACGGTCGGATCGAGCGGGTCGGTCGGCCCGATGAACTGGAGGCCGAGTTGTCGAAGGCATATCTCGGCGGATGACAGTTCCGCCGGAACGGGTGGCAATGGCCGATAGTCAGAGTGGGGTGAGTGGAGATCCGATGATCGAGAGTCACGAACGGGTGCAGGAGTTCAAGCAGGAGATCGCCGAGATGCGCGTGCACGATCCCTCGACCGGACGCGACCGCATCTGGTTGCGGGTCGGCGTGGTGTTGATGATCGCCGGGCTCGTCGTCGCCGGGCTCGCGTATCCGCTTTCGCACGGCACCACCAACTCGCTGTCGCAGCGCGACGCACTGGCCCTCGGCCTCGGGGGCATCGCCCTCACGGTCGTCGGATCGGCGCTGTTCCTCCGGTACTCGATCGCGGGGTTCCTCCGCTTCTGGCTGGCCCGACTCTCCTACGAGCAGCAGGCGCAGACAGACCGACTGATCGAGTCGCTGAAGCAGTAGCCGCTCGGAGCGCCGTGGTCCTTCATCGGTAGAGGGCCTCTGGCGATTCGCTCACGGTGCAGTCGCTCCCGAACACGAGGAACCGATCGAACGAGCGCATAGCCAGCGGTCGTGGGTGACGGCGATCACCGTGCCCCCATACTGCTCGAGCGCTCCTTCGAGCGCCTCCGACGAGACGAGGTCGAGGTTGTCGGTCGGCTCGTCGAGCACGAGCAACGTCGCGGCGCGGGAGAGAGGCTGACCATCAGCTCCCGCACGGTCCGACCGTCGTCGCCGACGAGCTGGGGGAGGAGGAGCGCCCGACCGTCGATCGCGACCGATCCGGCCATGGGTTGCAGCTCCCCCACGAGCAGACGGAGCAACGTGGTCTTGCCGGTGCCGTTCGCGCCGACGAGCGCGACGTGGTCACCCGTGCCGACCCGGAACGACACGTCGTCGAGCAGAGTCCCGCCACCCGGGAGCGCGTACCGGACTCCGTGCACCCCACCGAACCCATGGGACTTCATCGTAAGTGGCACCGTCGGA
>JBBRHS010000448.1:0-2575 GCA_038222385.1 Acidimicrobiia bacterium | reverse complement strand
GTTCCGTCGTCGTGCCACGCGTAGACGTGTCGGTCCTGCGCAGCGGTCACGATCTCGAGTCGGCCGTCTCCGTCGAGATCGGCCGCGGCCGGCGCCGCGCTGATCCCGCGCTTGGTGCGGTTCACGGAGTTCTTCCCGGTCGCCGGGTCGTCGTTCGAGAACGCGGGGTCGATGCGCACCGACGAGACCGCTGCGCCCTCGACCGTCGTCGCTTCGAAGCCGGTGCGTGGCGCGCCGGTGTGTTCCCAGGCCCAGACGTTGCCGTCGGTGTCGGTGACGACGACCTCGAGGTCGCCGTTGGCATCGAGGTCGGCGATCACCGGCGCGCCCGATCCGATTGACGAACCGGGCGCGGTGATCCGCTCTGATCGCGCGGTCGCCGACTGGGCGGGCCACCACCCGGGAATCGCGGTCCGGACCGGCCACCGGGGCAGCTCGGCGCCGCTCGCGCGGTAGGCGTGAACGGTGCCGTCGTCGGTCGCCAGCACGAGCTCCTCACCGGGGCGACCGTCGAGATCGGCGAACACCGGGCTCGCCGTCGACGCGCCCGCGACCGCTTTCGGGTACCCCCTGACGAGGTCGGGGTCGTCGTGCACGAACACCTGCTTCTGTTGCTCGCCGGTGAGGCCGTTCGCCACCCCGCCATGGGCGGTGACCACGACCCGCACTCGAACCGAGAAGCGCTCCTCGTCGGGGCGACCGGTCGCGGGGTCGACCGGCGCGCCGGTCGCGCCGTCCGGGAGCGCCGCGGCGATCGATGCGAGGTCGACGACGCCGAGCGTTCCCTGGCGCGCTCCCTTCACGCCCTCCCGGCTCACCGCGACCTGCCACGGGTCGGGGTTCGGGTAGGCCGGCGGCTGCAGGCCGGGTGCCCACTCGACGCGGTAGTCGTAGGTCGTCGAGCGCGGCGACGCGACCCGGCCGGTCACCGCGAGGCGGCCCGTCGCCGGCAGTGACGCGAACCACTTCGGGCCGGTGATGTCGACCGACGGGGGGATCCGTCCGGCGCGCACGGCCTTCACGGCCTCGTAGACGTTGACCCGTCCGTAGCCGAAGGTCGCGTCCCAGTTCTTGGTCGTCGGATAGCGCACGGTGTCGAGCAGACCGCCTGTCGGCGTACCGAAATCGTTGGCGGGATCGACGCGGTTGGGCGTGGCGAAGTCGATGTCGTCGGCGGTCGCGCGCAGGACCTGCAGCACCTCGTCGACGGTGAGGTCTCCGCCGGCGTCCCGCGCGACCGATTCGATCAGTCCGACCATGCCGGCGGCGCGCCCGGTGGCCTCCGAGGAGCAGGAGCCCGATGGGATGGAGAGGAAGGTGCGCCCGCCGAAGTTGGTGCAGCCGTTCAACGCGAGGTAGCCGGTCACGGTGCCACCGGTGAGCGGTTCCTGCTCGGTCACCGAGTTGACGGCCATGGTGTGTTCGAGCGAGCTCGGGAGGTTCGGGTGCTTCGCGGCTTCGTCGGCCATCGACGCGACGACCACCACCCCACGCTCGTACGCCGCGTCGATCGCCTGCTGCGCCTGCGGCGGGTTGCTGATCGCGCCGAGGGCTTCCTGCACGACGTCGGCGCCCGAGTCGAGGGCGAAGAGCACCCCGGCGGCGAAGCGCCCGCCCTCCCCGATGAACGAATCGCCGACGCGCACCGGAAGGAACCGGCACTTCGGGCAGGTCCCGACGTCGTCGGTCCCGTTCTCGGCCGCAACCGAGTCCTTCGCCTCGCCGGTGCCGTGGCCGTAGTCGACGGTGTCGAGCGGGTTGTTGTCGCCGTAGAGGAAGTCCCAACCCGAGATGTCGTCGACGTGGCCGTTGCCGTCGTCGTCGACACCGTTGTTCGCGGCGGGATCGAGGATGAGGTCCTCCGGGTCGGCGAGACCGTTGCCGTTGCGGTCAGGGAGGCCGGCGAAGTCGGCGACGTCGAATCGACCGTCGCCGTTGCAGTCACCGCTCGCGGTGGCACACGCCGGTCGGACCTCGCCGAGGTTGATCACGGCCTGGGTCGCGAGCTCGCGCATCGAACCCGCATCGCGCCACTTGATGCCCGAGTCGAGCACCGCGATCACAACGTCGTCGCGGCCCTTGGTCACCCCGAACGCGAGGTCGAGGGCAGGACCCTTCTGGCCGCACTGGTTGTGAGGCGAACCGAACAGCTCCGGGCGGGGATCACGGGCGCTCGTGACCTTGTAGGAATCGAGGTCGAGCTCCGGCGGGAGCACTCCCGGTGGCGGCGAGTCGGTCGGGCCGTACCGCCAGTGCACGCAGTCGGTCGGTTGGGGCTTGCCACCCGGACCGATCGGCGCGCACGCGGTCGCGACCACGAGCGCGACCAGACTCCAGAGCCACATCCGCCGCACGGTTTCCCCCCTCGCCAGGGCCACCACTACACCACCCGCGTGAGACCCGGTCCAGATGGGGTTGCCTAACCTGTAAGGCATGACCGAACCGGAGCCGTACCTCACGTCGCGGTTGCAGGGGTTCGGGACGACGATCTTCGCCGAGATGTCGGCGTTGGCCCTCGAGACCGGTTCGATCAACCTGGGTCAGGGCTTCCCCGACACCGACGGGCCCGCGGCGG
>JBBRHS010000447.1:0-2581 GCA_038222385.1 Acidimicrobiia bacterium | reverse complement strand
CGAGCGAGAAGTCGGCCATGCCGCCTCCTGGGGAGCCCGGCGCGGGCCGGGGAGCGAAGTTACCGAGCGGTAACCAGGGTACCCGGTCGGCGGGCCCACGAACCCCACGGGACCCGGGACAGGACCGATGGGACCCGGGTCACACCACCGCGAGGATGACCCGGCCGGCTCCGCTCAGGGTGCGACGTTGTTCTGGACCGTCACCGTCTGCGACGCCGCCGGTGAACCGCCGGTTGTCACGAGGGTGTACGAGTGCTGCGGCTCGTCGCAGTCGAACGGGGCCGCGGTGGCACCCGTCGCCGGGCCCGGGGTCACAGGACCGCCGTCGATGCTGAGCGTGGTGCCCGACGCGTTCTGCGTGCTCCAGTTCAGCTGCACCGTCGCGCTCGGGCAGCTCGCCGAGGGCGGTCCGATGAAGGAGACGATCCTCGGCACGGGAACGGTCGTCGTGGTGGTGGTCGTCGTGGTCGACGCGGTCGTGCTCGTGGTGCTGGTCGTCGACGACGTCGACGAGGTGGACGACGTCGAGCTCGAGGTCGACGACGTGGAGCTCGACGAAGAACTGGTGGTGGTCGTGCTCGACGTCGAGTCGTCGCTCTGGGTCGCCAACGCGATCCCAACGCCCGCGAGCACACCGACCGCGACGACGATGTCCCCGATGATCAGCATCCGCCGGCGCCGGCTCTCGTCGTCGCCTCCCGATCCGCCGGTCGGTGGCGAGCCGGCGCCTCCCCCACCGCCGGCCGCGCCGCGGGTCGTGGGGATGGCCTGGGTCGCGTCGACGGGCGCTCGGGTCACGGCCTGCGTCCCGTCGGCGGCCGCCGGCGTCGCCGGCGGTTCCGGGGTTCCGGGTACCGCGCGGGTGGGTTCCTCGGGGCTCGTCATCGGCGCGAACTATGCCACCGCCATCGCGTGGAAGGCGCGCAGCTCGCGCTCCACGTCGGGCCCGCCGGCCGCGAACAGGACCTCCGTCGCGCCGCCCGCCGCGAGCGCGTCGAGACGGGTCCGCAACGCAGGGGCCTCGTCGGTCCAGGTGAACATGCGCAGCACCTCACCGGTGACCACGGAACGGTCGCGCTCGGTGACCGCGACGAAGTGGTCCTCGTGCAGCGCGAGATGCCGTTCCGCCTCCGGGATCGCTTCGATCCGGGCCCGCCACTCCACACCGCCGGGGAGCCCCTCGACGTCGGCCGGGTTCCCCTCGTAGATGCCGTGGTACGCAACGGCCGCCATCGGGCCCGCGGCCGCGATCGCGCGCGGCGAGTCGGCGCCTTCACCCGGATCGAGGACGGTCCCGAAGGTGAGCACGCTGCACACGTCGAACTCGGGGAACGTCGGCCCGATCGTCATCACACCGTCGCCGAGCTCGCGCGCGACCTCGAGCCCCTTCGGGCCGTTCGCCGCCACCAGGATCGGAACGTCGACCGGCATCGGGAGGTACCCCGCCGGCGGCATGAGCCGGACACTCGCGCCGTCGACCTCGACGGTGTCGCCGGCGAGCAGACCGCGCAGCTGGCGGAGGTAGTCGGCGACCCAGGCCCACGGGAGCGGACGCTGACCGAGCGTCATGCGCCCCGTGAACCCGGTGCCGATCGCGACCGTGAGGCGACCCGGCGCGAGCGCGGCCACGGTCGCGATGGCGTTGGCCTGCACGAGCACGTGACGCAGGCTCGGCACGAGCACCGCCGGACCGAACCCGATGCTGGTCGTCGCCTCGGCGATGCGGGCCAGGGAGATCCACACGTCGGGATACAGCGCGGGTGAGTCGTAGAGCCAGATCCGCTCGTAGCCGAGCTCCTCGGCCACGAGCGCGTGCTCGACCACACGCGGTCCGGGCGGGATCCCACACGAGATCTCCATCGGATCGAGCTCCCTTCGGGGCTACGGGTGCGCAGCAGTCAAGCAGGGATCGGCGCCACAGACCTCGATCACCGAGCCGTCGGTCCGAAGGAACGCCGACTTCTGCTCTCGCGCCGCCGGCGTGTTGCGCGGATCTTCGTGCGGATCCTCACCGAACGTCGGAGGACGGGGTGGGACGTTCCCGGTGGGCGGAACGGGCGTGCCACTGTCCCACATGACCATCGCGGATCCGTGGAAGGGGAACGCGGTGATCGGGGGGATTCCCCAGAACGGAGCGACCGAGGGGTCGCGGCCGGGCGCGAGCCCTGGCGTGCGCAGGCTCGCGCCGATCGTGCGGGCCTCGACCTCGGTGGTCACGTTCGCGACCTGGTGATCACCGAACGCGGGGTGGAGCAGGACGGTGTGCGCGGGCGTGCCTGGATACGGGTCGTCGGTCATGTGCTCGGCGTACCCGTTCGCCTCGGCGCGGTCCCAGAGCATCTGCACGATCGACAACGACAGGACGCGGTCGAGCTCGCTCGGGTACGCGGGGGCGAGGACCGCCTTGTAGGTGTCGAAGTCGACGCTGCGTTGGAGGAGCGTGCTGTAGTTCATGCCGGGGACACCGAGCACCGCTCGCGTCCACTCGGTCGACACCGCGGTCGCGGCGCCGCCGAGGATCCCACCCTGGCTGTTCCCGTCGTAGAACACGTCGCTCGCGTCGACGAGCGGCGTGCCGTCG